>JABFSP010000224.1 GCA_013140565.1 Ignavibacteria bacterium | reverse complement strand
CTTGAAAATTCAATTTTATTATCTCTTAATTCTGCTGTAAACGATTTTTCAAACTTATCAAATCTATCTGATAGTTTGATAAAAACACTTTTCTTAACAATAATTGGTAAAAACTTATCATTATAAATATTGATATCTAAGTCCTTAAAGTAATTTGACAAATTATGAAATTCTTTGTAATTATCTTTGTAAAGATTTTCCAAATGAGTTTCATCAAATAAAGGGTCATTAGAATTATATTTTACTATCTCACCCATTACTTAAGCTGCCTTATTATTTGTGAATGCACTGTAAAGATTTCATATACATCATTTTCATCAACAATCATAGGGTCATGATTTCTGGAGTTATCACTGTATAAAAGGATTTGTTTCTTTGGAAGCCATTTAATGCGTTTTATCAATCCCTCTTTTGCATCCGGAACGGTTTTCATTGAAACTAAAACTATTGAACCGTTCTTAGGTTTTTCTGTAGCTTTAAAAGCAAAAACAATATCACCCGGTATTATAGTTTGAGACATACTTAAACCTGCTGCCTTGACAGCAAATGCTTGGTTATGTCCTTTTAAAAATCCAACTGAAATATAATCTTTTGGTTCAATCCAATCACTCACCGGCATGCCGCATATAGCCATACCATATATAGGGACCTCAACATTATTTTTTTTGACATCAACTATTGAAAGTGGTTCCCTATCGAAAAACCAATCCAATGATTTATTGTAAACTTTTGCTATAGCCTCCAGCTGTTCAGGAAGCCAATTCCCATTGCCTTTGATATTTCTACCAAGGGTTGGTTCTGAAATACCAGTCTTTTTTGCTAACCAATATTTAGTATTTCTCCCCTCGTGTAACAAAAGGTCGACTTTTAATCCTATTTTTTTAGATATTTCGTTCAAATTTAACTCATATAATTACAAATACTTATGAAAATATACTTACCAATTATTAGTACTTTCTATTGACATACTAATTATTAGATAGTATATTTGTGGTAACAAATGAGCTACAAACTAACAATTAGGTATTAATTAAACAAGTATGAAAAAAGGCAAGAACACGGAAGCTGTAAGTGATAAGAAAACAATGCAGATAAAGACACGTGATTTTTTCAGGATGAGAACTGATGATGAATTTGAGAAAATGCTTGATGCTGCAAAAAAGAAAAGCGGACTTAAAAATGAGAGTGAAGTTATCAGGTTCGCATTAAATCAATACGCAAATAATTAACATTAATTCATAAACCATAGGGGGTAACGATGAAAATAAAGGGATATAAAAATGAAAAAATCTTTTTCAGACTGGGAAGCATCACTCAAGCCCTCAAAAAAACCTGTAAAGAATATTTATAAAGTTTGCAGGGTAGTAACGGTTCTAAACAGTTCAGGTTCGGTTCAAAGGTTCTTAAAAAATAATTCCAATCAAAGATTAATCATTATCAAAACATCATGAGTATAGTTGCAGAAAAGAAATACAAAATTTACAGCAATCTTATTAAAGAACAGTTGAAGCAATTAACTGAATCTTTGAAACATCATGAAAAAGTATCAAAGGGTAAAATTCATTATGGTCATGTCGGTGATCTGGTTCATGTAGCTGATTCATTAAAAAACATCAATGAATTTTTCTCACCTGAAACAACAAACAAAGTAGCTCACATCAGAGAACTATTAAATAAAACAAATGGGTAGAACAGCAACATTATCAGTCCGGGTAAATGGTCTCAGTAATATAGAGATTGAAAGGGTGAGGGCAATTGCCGCAATAAAAACTGCTGAGTTAAGACGTGAAGTCGATAAGATCTTAGAACGTCCGATACTTTCAGCAACTGAATTAATAGAGCATACAAACAAATTTGCTCTGGTATCATCTGATATCAGGTTCAAAGCTAATGATGGCAAGGAATATTATTTCGAAGTTAAACCTCACAACCAAACAAACGGCAGTATATATAATTCATTAGCATGGAATGTTTTCTGTGAGTTGTATCCGGATTGTATTCAGGATGATGATACGCTGTATAATTTAACCAATGAAGATTATTTGAAGTATTTGAACATCGATTCTATTAAGAAACAATGGGTGGAGGATGTAGAATGATTATTTCATTTATACCACCTGCATTCAGAATCAAATTCAGTCCAAAATATAGACAGGTTAAAAGCTCTTATGTAATTCGTTTCGGAAATAAAGACACGTTTCATATTTATATAAACTAAGAAAGGACAAATCCCATGTCAGAATTCACACCTGTTTTACAGGATCAGGACACACAAATCATTCAGTCGCCAAATATGCTGAATGACATTATTAAGGCTGAAATAGATATACAGATATCAACAGCCAAGCAATATCCCCGTTCAATAGCACACTTCAAACAGAAAGCTTTATCAATGGCAACTCTTGATGTCGAAACTGCGGCTTCATGTTTCTATGCACTTTCAAGAGCCGGAAAAATCATTGAGGGACCCTCGATAAGACTTGCTGAAATAGTTATCTCAGCCTGGGGTAATTTAAGGGCATCTGCTAACGTGATTGCAAATGACCGCAAAACTATTACTGCACGTGCTATATGTCACGATCTCGAATCCAATACTGCTATTGCAATTGAAGTTAAAAGGCGCATCACTGATAAAAATGGCAAAACATACAGCGAAGATATGCAGGTTGTCACTGGCAACGCAGCATGTAAAATTGCATTGAGGAACGCTGTATTTTCGGTTATCCCTATGGCTTATTCTAAAGATATATATGATAAAACAAGACTTGTTGCTGCAGGTGATGCTGCAACATTAGGTCAGCGCAGGATGGATGCTTTGAAACATTTCAAATCTATGGGTGTTACCTATGACCGCATATACGCTGTTCTTGGTGTGAAATCTGATGAGGATATAGACCAGGAAAAATTCTTAACTCTTTTGGGTATTGCCAATGCGATAAAAGACGGCGATACAACTATTGATGATGCGTTTCCAAAGATAGTTGAAAAAACCGAAACACAGGCAAAAAGTGAAACAGCATTAAAAGATACTATGAATAAAATCAATGAAGCTAAAAATGGCGGTTCAGGTACCACCGGAAAGGCATACAGGTATAACCGTGGATAGTAAATTAATAAGAGTATCAACAGTTGATATGCCTAAATCTGAATGGCTTAAGTTCAGAGAAAACGGGATCGGAGCATCTGAAATTGCCACTGTTATGGGTTTGAATCAGTACAAATCAGCGCATCAGTTATTCTATGAAAAAGTTGAAGGTACTCCCGAACAGGAAGATTCAATTCCAATGTTCATGGGTCGTTACAACGAGGAATCAATAGCGGATCTATGGCAATACTGGGAAACTGACCAGCTTGCAATGATAAAAAATTACAATGAAAAAAGGATTGTAAGAAAATGCAGGAAAATAAATGCATACCTTATCAATCCTGATTTTCCCCACCTGTTTGCATCACTTGACCGTGTCATAAATAAGAATGGTACTGATAAAGAACAGGCACTTGAATTAAAAACCATATCAGCGTTTTCATCTGACCAGTGGATTGCAGGAATTCCACCGCAGTATATAGTTCAGCTTCAGCAGCAGCTGCTTGTATCCGGTCTTGAAGAGGGTGAGCTTTGCATTCTCAAAGATGGCAGGTATATGGAAGTGTATTCATTCAGCCGTAATGAGGAAATCATAAAAAATATTATTGAACAATCCACTCATTTCTGGAATAATGTTCTTGAGGCTCGCAAATTGTTGAAACTGGATCTACCCTTTGAACATCTTGAGCCTGAAATCGATAATATCGAGGCTTACAAAGATTACCTGAATGAGAAATTTACAGCAACAGCACAAAAAGCTGAGGCTACAGATGACATTTACTTTACCGGAATGGAATATCTCAAATGTAATGAAGATGAAAAGGCAATCAAGACTGAAAAGACAAGGCTCACAAACATCATTAAAGCGCACATGGGTAATGCATCACTGATTGATTACGGTGCAGGTGGAAAAATAACATGGAATGAAGATAAAACAGGTAAAAGAACAATGCTTGTGAAGTTAAAGGAAACAAAGAAAGCTGAGGCTGCTTAATGGTAGTAGACAAAAACAAAATAAAAGTTACCTCAATTGAGGATATTGATTACAAAGATTACCCTGATTTCTGCAATGCTTTTATTGCCAGTGCAACAGATGTGAACGGAAGAGAATTATCAGACAATGAACTCGATGAAATAAATCAGGATTCACAATTTGTTCACGAACAGGTTCACGAGTACATCCACTAATTAATCATTTCCCCTGCCGGTGCGTGGTTGACATGGGGGGTTTCATTCAATTGAAGCAAATAGAAACGCTAAGGCAGGGGTTAATTAAAAACACATAATGTACGCAATATATCTCCACAGTAAAATTTTATTTCCAACATACGAAGACGCTTATATGGCTTGGAAAGAACAGGAATCAATTGAGCGTATTATTGCCAAAAGAATAAATGATGTTAAACCCTGAACGTTCAGCGGCAATAAGTATACTTGAGATAGAAGTTGGTTTTACCGATGTAGTTGCAAAATCCACAGATGAGTTATGGCAAATGATATTCAAGACTACAGATTGTTACGCAAATTATTACAAGGATAACATTTTGAATGATGGCAAGCCGTGGCGTAAGATTAAAGAAGAGATACAGAATTCAGGTACCACAGCGGAATTGATGAAAATTTACAACCAGCATCCAAAGCTTCAGAAACATAAACCATTTTTAGATTGTCTAACAGCGCGGAAAAAGAAATTAATTCATTTGAACTCAAAATGAGAACAGCACATTTACCGGGTAATGCTGCAGGTGACAACAGGCTTGTTAATCAATATGGCCGTAAAACCAGCGATAACACAAAAACAGTCTACCGTCAATCACTCGAAAAAATTGCTAAATCAGATCTAATGAATAAACCTATTCCCTTGTCTGAGCTTGATAAATACACAAACCATGATCTGGAAATATACATTGCTGAACACGAGCAAAAAGAAACCGTTATTCAGGAAGAGCTCATCAGCAAGGAAACTGAATTTGCGGATAAGGTCAGGGCTGATATAGCTAAATGTAGAATACCAGCCGATTATACCCATTTACTTCACAAATACAGTGAACTGCAGTTTAATCCGGGTTTCAGAAAAGATGTTATTTCTCATGCAAAAAACACCGTGATAAAGGATTCCGGTACTGAATCCGATCTTGTTGATGTATGGAATATTTTCAAATCACTTGCAGTTGTCGAGGATCCTGAAGATTTACTTGTCACTGCCATTAAACAGCGCAGGTCAGAAATTAACAAATTAACATTATGAAAAAATTCAAAGAAAATAAACAGAATATTAAATGGGCAATTGAGCGGCTTGAAAGCAAGCTTAATGACCACAATATCACTTCAAAGGAAGTTAAGGTAATCAATGCCTGTTTACGGTCCTACAATTACAAACTATCAAGAATCAAGAAATGAAAAATCAAAACAAAAATGATGTAAAGCTCACCCATGCGGATAATGATATCTATGGTATCATTGAGATGTACCCTTTCCCGGTCAGGTTTTCATTTATTGAAAGTGCAACATCATATACAAACGACCAGCTTCATAAATCCATAACAAAGCTAAAACAAGCAGGAATGATAGAACTTGTTGACTTACATGCAAGAACTTATCAAATCAAAACTACAGAAAATGAAAAGGCTTAATGAAAATGATTATTCAAACCAATTTCAAAAGCCACAGAAAAGGTTTATAAAATTATGCTTAATACTATTATTAATTGCTTCAATAATCACAATTCTATTAGGTTAAAGCTTGGTATAATATGCCAGGTAAATATTGCCTGCATAATACTCATCCATAAAGGCTTTGATATGCTCCTGTATTTCCCTACGGGGTTTGTTTAGCTTTCTAATTTAATTCAGAAATTTATAATACAGCTATGCCGTCACTCGCTAACTGTGAAAAAGAGAAAACGGCATAGCAAATTTAAAAAGGTTCATACTGCGGGGGATAATATTTGGAAGCTATTATATACATTTTGATTCTTGCATTAGCTTTATCATTAGGGGGAAATATCGTACAAATATTTGTATTCAAATTGGTAAAAAATAATAATGATACCTTATCTGATATCATATTAAATCAAAAGGGATTATCTGAAAATGAGAATCCCTGATTGCATTTCGGTTGACCGTAAAAGAAAAAGCAGGTTCAGCGGTGTTGAACGTGCAAAGGTTTACGATTATCTGGTATTAAGAGATGGTGAAAGATGTAGAAAATGCGGTAAACAACCACCTGAAGTTTCACTGGATATACATCACCTTGATGGCGATAAAACCCATATTTTTCACGAAAACCTTGAATTGTGGTGTCATGAATGTAATTGCAATGAACATCCCAAAGGCTGGAAAAAGAAGTTGAATGTGAGTGTGGGTGTGAGTGATTATGCTATGCCGGAACCTAAAAGCGATACTGTATATCTCAAGAAGCGTTACCTGTTAGATTTTATTGATTGGCTGGAAGAGGAATTTTCAATCAGACGTCAGGTAAAGGAATCCAGAATGTTTACAGTGGGAGCATTGAAAGCAGGTTTTGCATCTGAGGCTACAATTAAAAGATATGTAGCCATTATGTCCTGTGATGATGATGATGCGCCGCTTAAGAGAGTTAGGGATAAAAGAACCAAGATTTACTACTATCAAACAAACATTAAGCATTTAAAGGCATTTAGAGAGAAGTACTGCGGTTAAGCGTTTAACAAAGGTTATTTAATAAACTTAAACATTTAAAGTCATGTCATTCAAACCGATCTATAGATTTTTAAAAATCAAATACAAACCTGCAAAAAAGGAAGATGATAAAAACTCATTTGAATTCACATATGATTTGATAAAAGGTCACAATGAAAACGGTCAGGAAATAAAGGAAAGCTTCACTTTCAAATCCTATGATGAGCCGGTTCAAACATTCAAAGATGCACTGCAGGGACTATGTCCGTATCTAACGGGGTTCTGTGAACTACCAAAGGATTATGCTTCCAAGATAAAAGTCAGGGGTATCAGTGTTTCCTATGGTGAACATGAAGATGGCCGTAAAATACCCGGTGTAATTATCTCAGGTGTAATGCAGTATAAAAAATCTCATGGTGTATTACCGATTAACACTCCATTTAAGCAATCAGAATTCCTATCTGATTCCGGTGGTGATGAAAGCAAGCTACTGGGTGATGAGTGTTTTGAAGTAATTGAAACTCTCTTCCATGAATCGGAAAGATACATCAAAGGTGAGCGTGAGAAAATTGAGATAGATTTTGCTGAACAGGAAATTAAGGATAAGGCTGATAAGCTTGAGAAACATAAATCAAGCAAGAAAGCGGTTAATGGTCAGGGAAATATAATCGATATTGGAGATAAATCTTAATTGGCAAATTTCATATATAAAAGGACTGGTTCTGTATTAAAGATAAAAGACCAATTCTGCGGTGCTGGCGGTACATCACAGGGTGCAAAGCGTTTAATCGTTAAATTAGGCGGTGGACTTGAAATTACGGTTGCTGTTAATCATTGGAAAATAGCACTACAAACACATGCACGTAATTTTCCTAACACTTTACATGTGCAAACCAACATGGCTACATCAAAGCCGGAAAGATTCCCTACAACAGATATATTATTAACTTCACCTGAATGTACCTGGCAGGGTTACGCACGGAACAAATCACTTGATAAAATTAAGGCAGCGCAGTCTGAGTTATTTAATGATGATGCTGAGGAAAGGTCAAGAGCTACAATGTGGGATGTTCCCCGGTTTGCTGAATTCCATAACTATGGATTGATAATAGTTGAAAATGTGCCCGGAGCTTATAAGTGGATTAATTTTCCTGATTGGTTAAATGCGATGACAAGGCAGGGATATGATTATAAAATCAATTATCTGAACAGCATGTTTTTTCATCCAACACCTCAAAGCAGGGATAGAATGTATATTGTTTTCTGGAAAAAAGGTAATAGAATCCCTGACCTTGAATTCACTCCAAATGCTTATTGCCATAAATGTGAACATGATAATGAATCGATTCAAACTTGGAAAAAAGATGATTTTCATTGGGGTGCATACGGTCAAAGGCGCCAATATACTTATAACTGTTCTGTTTGTAATTCTGTTGTTGAACCTTATCGGTACGCTGCCTTTAATATAATTGACTGGACTAATCCGGGTAAATTAATTGGAGATAGGTTAGCACCTGCTACAAGAAACAGGATTCAAATGGGAATTGATAGATACAACGATGAGCCTTTTATGCTGAAAGTAAATAGATCCTTAAAGGATTACAGCATATTTGAACCACTTTATACTATTGCTGCAGGTGGCAGGCATCATGGTATTGTTACTCCATTTATAGTTGAAAATAAAGGTAAGAGCACCGTGAGAGATGTTCAGGAAGCATTAAGTACAGTTACGACTGTACCATATCACGGAATAGTAACAACTGACTCCTGGCATTGCTTCCTGAATTATTATTATAAGACTCCACAGTTTACTTCTTTGAGCGATGCAATCAGAACTATTACAACTAAGGATCGCACGGGAATTGTAACATTTCAAAAGCCTAAAATTGGAGAGTGTTATTACAGGATGCTTGGGGTTAAGGAAATTCACAAAGGAATGAATTTCGATGATGATTATATCGTATTAGGTTCACCCGAAGAACAGGTTCGTCAATATGGAAATGCAGTGAATCCCCAAGTTATGACTTGGCTTTTGGAGAGAGGAATTCAAACATTTAATTGAACTTAGATTTAAACACATACTACAGCTTCCTTGAGAGCAAAATAAAGATTGCGGATAGCTCAGGCTTTGAAATATCACAGGATGATATCAACCCGATATGCAAACCACATCAAAAGGATGTTATTCAGTGGTGTATTGCAGGTGGTCGCAGGGGTGCATTCTTAAAGTTCTCTTTGGGTAAAACTGTTATTAATCTTGAAATAGCTCGGTTAATTGCAAAGCATACAGAAATGCCCTCGCTGATGGGTTTACCTTTGGGTGCAAGGCTTGAATTTTTTAAGGATGCTGCTATGCTTGGGTTAAATGTTCATTATGTAAAAAGTCATGATGAAATGATGAAACTCTACCTCAAGGATAAAAGAAACCTGTTTATCAGTAACTATGAACAAATCAAAAGTTCAAAGTTCAATCCAAAGGAAATAGGTTATTTCGGTGGTGATGAGTTCAGTTGCATTCGTAATCTTGATACGGTTGTAACAAATTACATGATGAATGAATTCACTGTAATTCCTTACAGGCATATATTCACAGCCACACCATCACCAAATGACTTTACAGAGCTTTTAAATTATGCTCACTTCCTGGGTATCATGGACCGTGGTCAGGCTTTAACCCGTTTCTTTCAGCGTAATTCACAAAAGGCTGGTGACCTCACTTTGTATCCGCATAAGGTTCAGGAATTCTGGCTGTGGGTTTCAAGCTGGGCAGTGTTCATCACAAAACCCAGTGATCTGGGTTATTCCGATAAAGGCTATGAAGTACCTGAATTAGAGGTAAACTGGCATGAAGTGATTTTAAAAGAACGTGAAATCTTATCTGATAGGGACGGTCAAACCAAACTGATAAGAGACGGTTCATCAAGCCTACAGGAAGCTGCCAAAGAAAAACGTGAGAGCATTCAGGTCCGTATTGATAAGGTACTTGAATTATTAAACCAGCATCCGGATAAACATTGCGCTATATGGCATCACCTAGAAGAGGAACGCAAAGCCATTCAGAAAGCGATACCTGCTGTTAAATCTGTTTTTGGCACACAAAAGATGGAAGAGCGCGAACAGTATTTAATGGATTTTGCGGCAGGTAAATATCAGTATATATCTACCAAGCCTGAAATTGCAGGGTATGGTTCTAACTGGCAGTATCATTGTGACTGGGAAATCTTTGCAGGTATAACATATAAATTTGAAGAATTTATTCAGGCGATTCACCGTGTAGTCAGAATTTATTCAGCAAGTAAAAAAATCAGGATTGATATCATTCACACTGATGCTGAACGTCAGATTAAAAGGGTTATTCTGCGTAAGTGGAATGATTATGAAGAACAGCAAAGGCAAATGACATCGATTGTTAAAAAGTTCGGATTAAGTTCTATAAACATTAAAGCTGATTTAAAACGCTCCATGGGTGTAAAGCGGCAAGAAATTAAAACGGATTATTATCACTGCATAAATAATGATAATGTCATAGAGCTTTCCTCATGGCCGGATGATAGTGTTCACCTCGAGGTCACTTCGATTCCGTTCAGTGACCAGTATGAGTATTGTGAATCATATCACGATTTCGGGCATAATGATGGTGATGCTGAATTCTTTAAACAAATGGATTTTACTACACCACAGATGTTAAGAGTTTTAAAGCCGGGTAGAATTTGCGCTGTTCATGTTAAGGACAGGATCCGTTATTCATATCAGAACGGTGTAGGATTCACTTCCCTATCTGATTTTTCAGGTAAAACGGTAGCTCATTTTGAAAAGCATGGTTTTCACTTGATGGGTAAAATCACGGTGACTACAGATGTGGTTCAGGAAAATAATCAAACCCACAGGCTTGGATGGACTGAACAGTGTAAAGACGGCACTAAAATGGGGTGTGGTTTACCGGAGTATGTTTTGATATTCAGGAAACCGCCAACAGATATGACAAACGGGTATGCAGATGAACCTGTGACTAAAAAAAAAGAGGACTATCCTGTGGAAAGATGGCAGCTTGATGCGCATTCGTATTGGCGCTCAGGGGGTAACAGGCTGCTATCACAGGATGAAATAATGAAGTTAACGCTTTCACAAATAAGCAAAGGCTGGAAAGAGTACAGCACATCAAACATCTATGATTTTGAGGAACATGTAGGGATTTGTCACTCGCTGGAGGCGTTAAAAAAGCTGCCACGGACGTTTATGGCGGTTCCTGTGGTGTCTAACAGTCCATTTGTGTGGGATGATGTCACAAGAATGCACACACTCAATACAAACCAAGCTGTTAAAGGTCTTGAAAAGCATCTATGTCCCCTGCAGTTTGATATTGTTGACCGGCTCATTGAAAGGTACTCTTCCAAGGGTGAGATAGTTTTAGATCCATTTGGTGGATTAATGACAGTCCCGTATAGAAGTATAAAGCTGGATAGGTATGGTGTAGGAATTGAACTGAATGAGTTATCATACACCGATGGCGCTCAGTACTGCAGTGATGCCACTAAAAAAAAAGATGTGATTACATTATTCGATATGCTTAAAGTAAAATGATAATCTACTTTTCTGGTCTGTGATTAAAATCTATAACTGCTTCTTTTAAATTATAATGAACAATATGTTCTTGGTCGGTGATAACAAACAGGTTTTTTAAGAATGGGTCTAATTTGGATTCATCAGGACAATAAGCATGATAGAATTTTCCAGATTCATCAATATCGACAACTATGAAATAACCCTCTACATCGAACGTTTTGGATAGCATGGCAATTAATTTATGTTTTAAACATACAAATATATATAAATTAGAGGATAAAAAAATGAATTTAAAAAACTACACATCCACAGTTTTACCTGAAAAATCAATAATGCTCATTGAAAAACTACTTGTCGATGCCGGGGCAATGAATATTAGTAAATGGTATGTTGATGGGGAAATATCAGGTATGGCATTCCAGGTTGAAGTTAACGGAAAACCCATTAGCTTTAAGCTTCCTGCAAAATCTGAGCTTGTATTCAAGGAACTTAAAAAGGGTTATAAAAGATGGAATGAATCAGCTGAGGAAACATGCAAAAAACAGGCACAGCGAACAGCTTGGAAGTTATTGTTTGACTGGGTTCAGATTCAAGTATCAATGATACTTTTAAATCAGGTTGAGTTTATGGAGGTTTTTTTGCCATATGCATTTGACGGTAAACAAACATTTTTTGAAGTATTGAAAGAGAAAAATTATAAAGGGTTATTACCGGCATGAAAATAATATCATTTGCTAAAACAACTGCTGCACTTCTTGCAGGTCACAAATCAGTAACCCGCAGGTACTGGAATCCAAGACATGCTGCAAGTTTTAAGCCGGGCGAAACTGTACAGGCATGGGATAAGTCACCCAGGTTTGGCGGTAAAAAAGTAGCTGAAATCAAGATCCTTGCAGTGTATCAGGAGGATATGAAAGATGCACCGGAAAGTGATTATGAAAAAGAAGGCTTTCAGTATATGTGTGATAATAACATTCCTTTATACAAAGTTGGTAAAACAGATTGTTTGCCGGATAGAGCTTATTGGCGTTGGTGGCGTACAACAAAAGATGAAAAATGGAAAACAGCATGGGTTGTAAGATTTGAAGTAACTAAAATAATATAATAGAAAGGAATAAGCATGGAAGTTTTCAAAATTTACATAGCTACAAGCTGGAAAAATCAACATGCAGTTGAACTATTGACGGATCTTCTTGAGACAAGATTTACAAATGTTGAAGTAAAATCATTTGTAAGGAATGCTAATGAGGAAAATTTAAGAGATGGTAAACCCGAGGATTTATCAACTTGGATATGGAGTGAAAAAGGGCAAAAATCATTTGATTACGATTCTTACTGGGCAGGTCATTCTGATTTGGTAATTGCAATTAGTAACCTAGGCATGGATTCTTGTGTAGAGATAGGAATTGCATATGCGTCAAAAGTACCAATTTTTGTATTACATGCTAAAGGTGAAAATATAGGTTTAATGAGACGATGTTTTGAATCATCCTTTTATGAATACACTGAATTAATAAAAAATATTAAAATTAATTTTCCTGTTGTACCTAAATAACCAATGTTACTAACAGAAGCCAAACCAATAGCGGAGAGTTTAAAGGTACTCCTTGAGCCTTACTGTGAACGGATTGAGATAGCAGGTTCTATCCGCAGGGAAAAAGAAATTGTAAAAGATATTGAAATAGTTCTGATCCCAAAGCAAGCTAATAAGCTGTTCAATGTACTGGGTTTACATTTACTTAAATTAAACCGAGATTTTCAGTACATCAAGAATGGCGAAAAATATAAACAATTTTATTATCAAGGTATTAAAGTTGATCTGTTTGTTGCTCATCTCGATAACTGGGGATATATCTTTGCAATCAGAACTGGCAGTGTTGAGTATTCGCATAATGTTTTAGCATCTGGCTGGGTAAAAAAGGGATTTAACGGTGTTAATGGATTCCTAACCCGTAAGGGTGAAATTATCCCGGTAAGAGAGGAAATCGATTTGTTTAATTTAATCGGTATACCTTATCTTTCACCAAGAGCCCGCAATATTAATTAATTGAATTAACCAATGTTTGCAGGGTATATTTGTAATAGAAAGGAGATGTACAAAATGGAATATCTCGGATACATAATAGCTGCAATAAGTTTATTTTTTAATATATATCAATACTCAAAAAACAGGAACGATGATTTGACTTTAAGAAAGAAAAACATACTTCCCAGACTACATCAGCAAAATTGGAAAAGAGCTCATGATGGCATATCGTTTCATATGTTAAATGTTGGCTCTGATTTATTCTTTGAGCATTTTGAACTGTTAACTCCGGTAGGTTTGCCTGTAGTAAATCATGGGATTAAGAGTGGGGATTTGGTTAAGTCACAAAGCTCTATAACGCATTTCTTTTTACAAAGTGATAATTCTACCGGTCATCCGAATGATATTTTTGTGCAGTTTCAAATATCATACAGAGATGTAGATAATAATATATATTATCAGATTGGCACGATTAAAGAGGGTAAATTCAATATTGAATATCCAGTTGAAGTAAAGAACTAAGCAAAATCTTCATAACTTAACTCATCATTAAAAATGGAATCTTTAAATATTTTGTTCTTTATATCAACAGACATAACAGAAAAAAATGCCGGTACACGTCTGATTCCATTTTTATTAGGCATAGCAGCAAGGCGCCGCATCAGTAAATAACCATGCTGAAGATAAATAAATGAAAAATAATGCAGTTTTAATTTGTAAGATAAATCAATCCAGTTTGTATTGCGCTCTTCGGGAGTTGATGAAATATATGTTAATATATCCTGTTGAACTTCCAACAGGTACTGGTGGTATAACTCCTGGCTTAAATTATCAAAGATTGATTTCATCTGTTGTTTTTCATCGGATGATACACCATCAAAGAGTTCTTGCAACATCATTGAAGCTGAGCCTAAATACTTCTTGTTTAAAATTCCCATTTTTCATTAAATCTAATTGGAATGAAATTATAAGGAAATCACCTGTTTTGGGATATAAATCCCTTGAAGTTTGTTAAAAATTAATTATAAGGTTATTTTTGTATGAAAGAGATTATCATTGAAGTACCAAAAAGCGCAAAGTTTGTTGTTGATGGCGATAAGGTCAAGGTGATATTTCATTCAGAATATACCAATAAGCTTTTCTTAAAGCTTAGGGTGGGTGGTAAACAGGTGGATTCAAAGGAAATCATAGCATCAAAGAAGAATAAAATTCACCTGCAGGTTTAAAAAGTGTTTCACCGTACAATTATTTCAAGCCGGTAAGGAAAACATAAAATTGTTAATACTGAGGGCTGTAGCTCAAATTGGTGAGTTGCAGCCCTATTTTTATTTATTAGAATATGAAAAAAGATAAAAAAATAGTTTGGAGTACCGAAAAGAGGAAAGTATCTGAGCTTAAAGGATATGAAAATAATCCAAGAAAGATATCAGAGTCTCAATTCGAAGAGTTAAAACAATCAATCATTAAATTCAATTATGTTGAGATTGTTGCAGTAAACACAGATAATACTCTTGTTGCAGGTCATATGCGAGTTAAGGCTTTAATTGATCTTGGCCGTGGTGATGAGATGATTGAAGCCCGGGTCCCGAACAGGAAACTGAATAAAAAGGAATTTGAAGAATATCTCATCCGGTCAAATAAGAATACAGGTGAATGGGATTTTGAAAAGTTAGCTTCCTCTTTTTCCTTTGGTGACCTGAAAAGCTGGGGATTTGGTAAAGAAGAACTTCACTTCTTTGATTCGGAGGCAGTTAAGGAAGATGGTTTTGATGCTGAGGCTGAATATGCAAAAATCAAAAAGCCTCAAACCAAACTTGGTGATATTTATCAGCTGAACGGTCACAGGCTTATTTGCGGTGATTCAAAGGATGAGAAATATTTTAAAATATTGTTTAAAAACAAAAAAGCCAGATTAATTCATACGGATCCTCCCTATAACGTTGATTATAAATCGCCGTCCGGTAATTCATATTCAAAAGGTAAGTATGGAAATGACGGTAAAATATTCAATGATAATAAAAAACCGGAAGAGGCTTTAGAACTTTATACTAAAACTCTGGAAAACCTTTATAAATTCACAACTGATGATTGTGTTCTGTATTGGTGGTTTGCTGATAGAAATGTAGTTATTAACCTACAGGCATTTGAATCTGCTCTTTGGCATAAAAGCCAGACTGTTATTTGGGTTAAAGAAAGGTTTGTATTTTCTTATGGACAGGATTATCACAGATGCTTTGAACCGTGCATTGTTGGATGGAAGCAAGGGAAAAAACATTTTACAAATAAGAAACTTGCAAATCTGAAAGATGTACATTCTCTTGATTTCGATAGCTTTATTGAGGTTTTGGACTTATGGTTTATTAATCGTGATAACACGAATGACTATGTTCATCCAACACAAAAGCCAGTGAGGCTTTCGGAGAGGGCTTTAAGGAAGAGTTCGCAGCGTGGTGACATAGTGGTAGATGCTTTTGGTGGGAGTGGATCAACCTTAATCGGGTGTGAACAAATGCAAAGGTTTTGTTACCTGATTGAACTTGACCCAAAGTATGCAGATGTCATTATTAAAAGATATATAAAATTCTGTAATGATAACAAGATAATATGCAAAGTTACCAAAAATGGAAAGCTATTAAATAACAATGCTTTCCTCAAATCTTAACATGGGACATCGTGGGACAAAAGGAAAAGTCAGTTGTTAAGACAAGAACAAAAAAAAGGTCAGTAAAACAGATTGAAAGAATGCATCAGGCATGGACTTTATATCAGGAGGGATTTACATACAGGGATATAGCTCAAAAACTGAATTACAGTAAAAGCCAGGTTCAGAGGGATGTCGAAGATGAGCTTGAGGAGTGGATGGCTGAACAGAGGAAAGAAGCCAACAAGATAAAAATCAGGGAATATTTAAAACTTCAAAGGTTAGATAATAAAGCTGCAATGGCATTCAATGCAGTTGGTACAGATGCTGAAAAACAGGAAAAGGTATTAAAAGAAATTGATGCAAGAACAAAGATTTCATCATTAATATTTAAGTTGTTTGGTTTGGATAAAATTGTAATTGAGAAATCAGATAAACAAAACTATGATCTTTCATCATTCACAGATGCAGAATTACACAGGATAGCTCAGGGTGAAGAGCCACAAAAAATATTAGCTGAAAGAAATGTCAACATTACAAATTAGGGCTGAGGCACAGTTAGAGTTAAACAGACGGCATAGTGAGCGTATGAAAAATTATGCATCTCAGTTGGAATTTTATAAACAAAACCCTTATCGATATGCAGTTGAAAGATTAGGAGTCAGGCCTGAATCACTTGATTGGACTTTATTTCCTGAATACAAAGGACATAAGTGGGATGGTTCATTTAATCCTGTTATGCAAACATTGGAATCACTTGCAGCTGGATACTGGGTTGTAATACGTTCATCTGTAGGTGTTCAAAAGACTTTTACTGCGGCAATAGTAGTTTTGTGGTTTTTGGATTGCTGGCAGGAAAATAAGAATACCGATCCCGAAACCACCGGTGCATATGTAATAACTACAGCTCCAAAACGTGACCAGCTACATTCACAGATATGGTCAGAAATCAGCAGATTGTATTCTAATTTCGGTAAAGGTAAGCTTTTGACCGGTGAGTTAAGAATGGGTACTGAAATGGATACAAAGTGGAAAGCTGAGGCGTTTGTAGCGGGTACCAAGGCTAGCGAGGATTCTACTACAAAGGCACAGGGTTTTCATGCTGAGCATATGCTTATTATCATTGAGGAAACTCCGGGTGTACCTATTCCAACACTTAATGCTTTAATTAATACATCAACTGGCGGTCATAATCTGATACTTGCACTGGGTAATCCCAACAGCAGGCTTGATAATTTTAAGGAGTTCAACAAAATACAGAACTTAAAACAAATAAGAATTTCATCTTATGACCATCCGAACATAGTTCTTGATAAAGAAGTTATTCCGGGTGCTCAGACAAGGCAGGGTTTGCAAAGACTTAAAGATAAATATGGAGAGAATCATCCTATGTACTTATCACGTGCGCGCGGTATAACCCCTGATAGTGCAGTAGATGCGCTAATTAAGGCTGAATGGGTTGATGATGCAATAAAGCGTTATAATGAATTGTGCGATGAAAACGGCAATCTTGATATAGATAAAGTAACAGCATACAACATATTGATGGGTGCTGATAATGTTAACGGGCTTGGTGTGGATGTTGCAAATAGTGAGGCTGGTGATGAAGCGGCAATCTGTGAGGGCAAAGGATATGTATGCTTGAGCCTTGAAAGCTTTGCATGTCCTGATAGTAATCAGCTTGGTGATGTAGTTCATATCAGAGCTAAAGATAAGAATGTCAATGACCATGATATCGGTATTGACGGTATTGGTGTTGGCGCTGGTACTGTTAATGAAATGAAAAAGCTGGGACACAATGAAAGTGAAATAAATATTATAGCAGGTTCAACACCTATCTCTATTCCCAATGATGAGGAAATATATCTGAATCTAAGGTCTCAAATGTGGTGGAAAGCCAGAGAGGATTTTAGGCTGGGTAAACCTGCTATCCCTGATATCGATGAATTAAAAGCTGATTTATTAGCACCGAAATATGAAATAAAATCTGACAAGAAAATAAAAGTTCAATCAAAAATAGAAATAAAAAAAACATTAGGCAGGTCAACAAACCACGGTGACGCATATGTCATGTGGAATTGGAAAAAGCATAGTACACCACCTGGTTATGGTGAAACTGAAACAGATACAATACAACAAAATTTAATATCCAATCAATTTAAACTAACAACATAATGAAATTAGAATCGTTATTCTCATTCTTTGAAACATACGTAAACAGATTACGTATAAGAAGATTTGTTAACCGTCTTGAAAAACTTCCTAAATGGATTGACAGGTCGAACATGCCGCAGCATAACAGGGTGGCACTTGAAAAAGCATTGAAGCTTGCAGTACTTCAGATATTTAAACCCAAGACTGAAAAACAGCGCAGGGAATTTTTAAAGAAATAAACAATAACCAAAATGAACAAAATACAAAAATTCATAGGTAAAGTGTTTTTGGGTTTGAAAGAAGATGAACTCAAAATATTAACTGAGGCTGCTATTGATAACGATGAGGAGTTATACCGGAAGTATGGAGCTAATAATGTTAAAGGATTAAACCCAATCAGCAGGGATAGGCAGCTTGAACTTGCTTTCACAGCTTATACAACAGATCCTATTGCAAAGTTCATTATCGATGTAATAATCGATTATGTTTGTGGTGATGGATTTTCTTATTCATTCTCAGTTGATAAGGAGTCCGGGATTACTGCTGTACGTGGTGAAGAGATTACAAAACAGGTGAAAATGATAATCGATGACTTCTGGAAAAAGAATAATATGAACTTACGGTTTGAGAAAAAGGTACTTGACCAGCGAATTAACGGAATGCTTATACTTCCTGTTTTCATTAATACTGTAGACGGCTCCGTAAAAATGGGATTTATAGATCCTAAAAACCTTGATAAGATAATCACCAACGAGCTGAATGTTGAAGATATTAAGCAGGTGAAGTTAAAAGGTTTGAATGGTAACTCACCTAAAATACTGAATGTAGTCCGTGAAGATGATGTGCCGGGTAATATCACATATGGTATGCTTGTAGGTGAAACATTCTATTTTGCTATAAACAATGTATCTAACCAGCCGGAGGGCGTTTCGGACCTTATTGCACTCCTTGATACTATCGATGTTATGAAAAAAGTGTTATTTAAAGTTATCAAAGTTATTGATGTTCACCTGTCATATGTTCAGCATGTGAAAGTTAAAGGTGGTGAAAATGCGGTTAAAGATTTCAAGAAAAATAATCCATTTACAACAGATATTCAACGACTGGTAACTGATAAGGAAACTGAGGTTGATATTTTCAATCCGGATTTAAAAACACTGGATATTACAGATATTATCAGGCTTCTCAAAAATCTTGCTTTGGGTTCACAAAGGATTCCTGAATACTGGATGGGTGATGGCGGCAATACTAACCTTGCTACAGCCAAAGAACAGGATGAACCCACAATGCGAAAATTCAGGAAAATACAACAGCAGGTTGTTTTCATGCTTGAGACAATGTTTAAGTTCTGCGTTCATCAGGCCATCATTTACAAACGCGCAGGTATTAATATAACGCCTGAAGAGTTGGAGCATATCAATTACGATATAAAACGTCCGGAACTTGAACGCAGGGACTTTAGCAAAATCGGTGAGGGATTAGATAAGGTTCAGGCAGTATTAACAAAAGCTGTAACAGCTAAGTTATTATCACAGCAAACCGCACAGAAAATATTTATTTCTATTTGTGATATGCTTGGGCATGATATTGATGTTGATACAGAAGTATCTCAGATTGAAAAAGAAGTTCTAGAGAATCCACCTGAACCAAATAACAATAACCCAGAGGGCAATGGAAAAAAAGAAGATAAAACAACAAAATCAGAAGCTGCATGAGATTAAAAAGACTTATACACCACCTGCAGCGGGCAATGATGGAATGAGAAAAGCTAATAATAAGCTTGGTTTTCATCTTGCTGAAATGAAAAAAATAAATAAAAAAAGTTAATTAACACTTGACTTTTGGAAAATTCGGTTTTAAATTAGTTTCATTGATTCAATGTTCTCCACATTAACTAATTAAATCGCCATGTAACACGTCGATAAGGATCTTCCGGTATAGCCGGAACAGTACTGAGGGCTGTAATTCCAATAGGGATTGCAGCCCTTTTTTATTTACCTCAAATCATGAAATTCAGAAAAAGCAAAAAAATTAATGATGTCTTCAGCCCATCTGTAAAGCTAACCGAAGCATTAGTTCCGGGAAGTAAATACAAATGCGATATCCTTTATGCAGGTATTACAGCTACTGCAAATACATTTGCTGAGGTAAATGGCGCTAAGATTCCTGTGTTTAAAAACTACACTGAAAAAGCATGCATCGAAGCTGTGAATAATAAAATATTTGAGGGTGTTCCTGCGCTCTTGAGGTCAGAGGGTGACCACTTATCCGCAGAAAATACAGGTGTGAATTCACAGGTCGGATGGTACAGTAATGTAACCTGGGATAGTGTAAAAAAATGTATAACAGGAATATTTAATGTAAAGAATGGTGAGGGACTTGCTGAATCATTCAAACAATCTCTTGCTGAAATATCCAGCGCAGGCAAAGAATTAGGTTTAAGCATTGTTGCATGGGGTGACTGGATAATTGAGAACATAGCTGATAAGTGTGTGGCTACTGTAACTAAAATAACCAGCGCACAGAGTGTTGATCCTGTTGCTGCAGGAAATGCAGGCGGTAAAATAATCAAACTTGTAGAGTCTTTAAATTCTAACTTAACTATAAACTTAAACGGAGATAACAACGTGAATCCCGAATTGAAACTCAAGATCTTTGCACTTTTATCAAGTGCAATGCTTATTTCTGAAGGTGCCACAGCCGAATCAATCAATGATGATGATCTGCTGCAAAGCTTCTGGGAGTATGCAATAACATTAATGAATTCACCAACATTAACAGAGTCCACAAAGAAATCATTAACGGAAATACAGCCAATGCTGGATAAGGATAAACCAACTAAGAATCCTATCCTTGCTGAACTTCTCAAGAAAGAAGTTAAGCCTGTAGGAACTCCGGCACCTGCACCGGCAACACCATTAACTGAAGGTCAGAACGGTACCAATGCTATTCTTGAAAGAGCTGAGATATTAGCATGCGGAACCATTTTAAGAAACAAACTTGCTGAATGCAATCTTCCCCAGCCTGCAAAAAATTATTTATTGACTCAATTCGATAAAAAGAAATTTGCCGAAGCCGATCTTGATACTGCTATTGCAGGGCAGCAGAGAATACTTGCTGAAATAAATCCTAATCCAATTAACAACAGGGGTCTTGATATGAGAGTGGGAAGAGATGCAGTGGATAGATCTATTGCACAGTTAACCTATATGCTTATGAGCCATAATATGAAAGCAAGGTTAACAGAAGCCGAAATGCAGGAATTCAAAGATGTTGATAAAAGGATGTTTTCCATAAAGGAATGGTACAGGACTTTTACAGGTGATACTTATGTAACCGGAAGGACAAACGGCGATAATGGTATTTTATCTGAAAGCGTAGTTACTACTGGCTTTACAAATGCACTGGCCAGCACATTACACAGACTCGCTGTTGCTGAGTATAAAATGCTTCCATTTGAAGATTGGAAAAAATTGTGTTCAACAATCGGAGGTACAACTGATTTCAGAAATAACGAGAGAGTAAGATGGGGCGGTTATGGTAATTTGCCAACTGTAAATCAGGCAGGTTCATATACAGCGCTCACCACACCAACCGATGAAAAAGCAACATTCGCAGTAACCAAAAAGGGAGGTACAGAAGATGTAACCCTTGAGTCTATAAAGAATGATGATGTTGGTTTAATTGCATCTATTCCAATCCGTTTAGGTCGTGCCGCTAAGATTACACTGTATGAATTTGTAATGGATATGATCATTGGCAATCCGACCATATATGATTCTGTAGCATTATATCATGCAACACATGGTGGTAATCTTTTAAACACTGCATTGAACTCAACTTCATATCTTGCTGCACGCAATGTTATGAAAAATCAGACTGAAAAGGATTCAGCCAAGAAGCTTGGTATTCCTCCTAAATATCTGCTCGTGGCAAATGGATCCGATAACGAAAAAACTGCTTATGAATTAACAACTCAGGCATGGAATAAAGCAAATGAAAAGAGTGATTTCCATCAGACATTTGGTGTAGAGCCTATTGTGGTTGTTCATCAGTCAAATTCTAACAATTGGAGACTTGTTGCAGATCCATCATATACTCCAACAATTGAAATTGGCTTCCTGGATAATCAGCAGGAGCCTGAAATATTCACTCAGGATATGCCTAATGTTGGTTCATTATTCTCAAATGACAAGATAACATTTAAGATAAGACATATTTATGGCGGTAATATTTTAGACTTCCGTGGATTTGTTGGTTCTAATCCATAAAATATAAAAACTTAATCAAAGCCCCGTTTGAAACAAAACGGGGCTTTTGGAATTAATAAAACTCTTGGGTTCAAAAACTAAAATACAATTTCTTAACGCTATTGACTTAAAGGTCAAGGATCTTGCTGGTGAGCTGGTTAAAACAGCTTTGACAACCGGTGCAGGTACTCATGCCGCAGGTATTACAACATTTGCAGTTGATTCTATAAAAGGATTTACCGCAGGTGATGAAATATATATTTATGACGGGACCTCAAATTCAGCATTTACTACAGTGAATGCAGTTATAAGTACACCATCAAAACAGTTAAAGTTAAATGGTGACCATTCTGCAATACTTACCGGAGCATCGATTAAGAAGAATGAGGCTATTGAACATCTTGATGAGGCTATCAACATTTACAGCAAGTACAGGCCATTAGAACGTAACTTTAAGCCGGAAACATTTGCTGCAGGTTATTCATTTGACCTGCCATCGAACTGGGAGATTGATTTCAGCGGAATAATAAGTATTGAACATCCTATTGACAGTGTCCCTGCAGTGTATATCGATAAAAGAGATTACGAAATATATCTGAATGATTCCAATGCTTATAAATTAAGGTTTAAGTCATCTTTGGCATCAACTTTCAGGATGCTGTACACAATAAGGCACAGTTTCAATGTTCAGAATGTAATATCAGCCCCTGATAGTGATTTCCACTGCATATGTAATTTAGCATCTGCAAAGTATCTGCTTGCAATGGCATCACGATATGGTCAGAGTTCATCAGCTCTGATAAATGCTGATTCAGTGAACTATGATAACAAAACCGACCAGTACCGCAGATTAGCAAAAGTTTATTTCGGGCAGGCTGCTAATTGGTTAGGTATAAGTGTAAGTGACCTCGATGGTACGGACCTCGAACAGTCATCAGTGGCAAGTTCACAGATATTGGATATTTCGAACTCTGATGGCAAGCCCACTCTATTGCACAGTAATTTGAATCCAATAATTAATAATTAATAAAATGAAACTTCCAGTAAATATTTCTAATGAAACTTTGGTAGCTGAATTAATAAAAAATAATCTTGTAAAGCCTGAAGATATCGTACGTGATGGCAACAAAATGGTAAAGCCAACACGAGAAGAGGCTAAGGCAATGCTTGAGGCATTACCGGATACTCCTGTTGCTGGCACTGGCGATAATAAACCTGTATACAAGATCCATTATAAAGATACTGAAATTGGTCAGGTTACAGATGATTCTTTGCACAATGAAGATGATGGAATGGAAATCGAAGGTCTCAAATGCACTGTGCATGATACTGATAAATTCATTAAGGCACATTCAAGTAAAGAAGAGTTCAAACTTATCATTGAAGCCTTAAACAAGTTATTGGTACCTGAAACAAACACTCAGGAGCCTTGGAAACAGGAAAATCAGGCTTTGCCTAACAGGTATTACGTAATACCTAAAAGGGTAAATGAAATCACACATGATGGAAACAAGCACTATGAGGAGCTTCCCAGCTACTATGTTAACGGCAAGTGGTGTGAAGATGCTGCAGGCACAGTTGAATGCAGTTATTACGATGATTTAAGGCCGGAAGTTGTCAAAGAATACCGCGCAAAAGGTATCATAAGGTAAAAAATCTATTCAATTCATAAATTAAGGAGATAAAATAAAATGAAACTTAAAAGTCTTTTAACGGTATTAATCCTGTTCCTGATATCTGGAGCATTTCTCGCTTTTGATGGTGAAGACAAATCTGATTATAGATTTGAGCCAATAGAAGTTAATCCATCCGGTGATCTTGTAGAAATTATCGATGATACCGTTTCCAACAGCATGAATGAAACAGGGTATTTGATATTTGAGCCGGGTAAAATTGTTGACTCAGTTCAATTCATACTTTATGGTTATGGTGAGCTTGATGTTGACAGGCTTATCCTGACCAAAGCATTCACTTTTGAATATACACCGGGAAATTACTTAAAGAAAAACTATTCGACAGCTGCAGGTGATACAACCACTTTGACAACTAATCTGGATTCAGCGGTTACAGTGGTTACTTATGCGGTAACATGGGCAGGTTCGAAGCTAACAGGAGCTAATGCGGTCTATTGCCAGGTTGACGCTGCGTCATCAGGAAATGATGCTGGCGATCCTAATCTGTTGAAATTGTATGGTAAAGTATTCTACAGACCGCAGTAATTGCCATCAATTGATGAAATACGAACCGCAATAAAGTCTATTGCTGAAACAGTGCCTAACATTGGTGAAGTGTATGACCAAATGCCACATGTCAAAATGTGGGATGAGGTATTTCAAAATTTAGTAACAGATAATGTTCTAAAAGTATTCTTTTTCACAAAATTAACAAGAACTCCAAAAGCAATCACTGAAAGTTATCAATCCTGGGATAAAGAGCATAAATGGATATGTAAATATATTTACAGCTCAAATGCTGAGAATGAATCGGATAAAACATTTGATAATTTATGTGAAAGCATTTGTGCTGCCTTTGATAAGAGCGGTAAACTGAACGGCAAAGCAAAAAAATTATTTCCGATGGCACAAATAAACAAAGGGTATGTAATGACTTGTAAAGTTTTATGTCATTATGCAGAATTTGAATTAATAACAACTATAAACATTTAAGGAGCTTAAAATGTTAAGAAAATTTTTCGGTAATCCAATGAGAATTATTCTATCCATGGTAGGATTTCTCTTGTTTTGTTTGACGCTGGCTGTTTTGTTTGAGCCTGAATGGATCGGTTTAGGAATGTTTTCTTTAGCTTTTGCACCGGTAGCCAACTTCTATGATACAGCTGCATTCAATGAAGAGGGTTCTAACATCTGGTGGTTAAAACGCAAAGATAAAACAACTCAGGCTTATCTCAATTTTGGTCAGGTTTCCGGTGTAAAAGTTACCAGCGGTGGTTCAGGATATGCTGCTGCTCCCACTATTGGCTTTACAGGCGGTGGTGGCACAGGTGCGGCTGCTACTGCGTTGATATCAAATGGTAAAGTGGTCAAGATAGTAATGACAAATAACGGTACTGGTTATACAAGTGCACCAACCGTGACTATTACACCTGCTGCTCTTGACCCCGGTACTGGCGCTGCAGCTACAGCTTTCTACAGTGACGGGTGGCATTTAATGCCTGCAAGGCTATCTGTTGATGTCAGTGCAGGTCAAAAACAGACTAATGTCATCGGTGAAAACAAAAAGATTTTCACAACAAAAAAGGAAACA
Organism: Ignavibacteria bacterium; assembly: GCA_013140565.1. Classification (GTDB taxonomy): domain Bacteria; phylum Bacteroidota; class Ignavibacteria; order Tepidaquicellales; family OLB5; genus OLB5. The sequence goes on along the minus strand of JABFSP010000224.1, from coordinate 15,113 downwards.
GCTGAAGGAATGTTCAAAGCTGAATTAAACCAGAATGACACCTGGACAAAGAACTTCTTTGCAAAAGAGGCGCATCTGTATGACTGGGAATGTTTCCAGCATGTTGGTCCCTCAAGAGGTTCTGAATTTCAGGCATACCGTTTAATCGGGGTTATGCGCTTTCCTAATTTACTGGAAGAGAAGCGTCAGGGTGGTACTATCACAGTTGAAGGTACTATACTTGAAAATAAATCAGCAATTAGCACAACAAATAACACACTTCCTGTAGCAGATCTTGTAGGTAATTATAATATAGCTGCAAGTGAGCTGTATGCTGAGGATGAGGAAGTTGTAGTTCCAAGCATTTAATAACAATTAAATTTTATTATAAATGGCAAACATCAAAATAAAAAAACTTCTTTCATCCATAGTCATGGATGTAATCACTGACGGAAAGCCTGTTAACAAACAGGTTTTGCCGGGTGATGAGGTAACGGTATCTGAAGATACTTTGGCAAATCTAAAACAACTCAATGAGGCTTATGAAGTTGTTGATAATAAGATTGATGTCAAAGCTACAATTGATACAAAAAAAACAGAAAATAAAATCAATTCAGGTACCGATGAAAAAGATAAGAAATAATTCAGGTATTGAAAAGTATTTGAATAAGCCTAAGACATTTAAAGTCTTAGGCTTATCAATTACACCCAAGCCATTAAAGCTGAGGTGGAAACTTCTTACTGCAAATATCACAGAACGTGTTCGCAGGTTCACAATTCAGGAAGCCGGCTTAACACAGGAAGAGTCAAATGACACGGCTTATACAGGTTTGCTGCAGGTGTATGAAAATCTGTTTTTCAGCCTGAGCCATAAACCCAAAAACGAACCAAGCGGTGTAGATAATCTTGTAGAAATATTAACTGCATGTGCCAGTGAGGACATTGACTGGTATAAATTCATTAAAGATAAGTTGAAAGGGAAAACACCCGATAAACAGCTTGAAATCTATAATGAAATTAGAACGGCAGGTATGGCAATTTATAAAGATTTTTTTACCGAAATTTTGACATTGAGAAAAATGTAGACCTCTTGCTTCAGCAATGTGGTCACTTTCTTAAAGAATGTCAGTACATAATAATCAAAGGTAAAAGAATAAAAGTAGAACTGCCTCCCAAGTATAGAATTCCCGAAAACCTAACCATTGAAAAAATGGTAGATGACATTGCAAAGAGATATTCACAGGATACTGATACAATCACAGATACAAAAACACAATTTGATTATTACCTGGTTAAAATTTGGAATGCTCAGGAATATGTTTCAAGTATGTACGTTCAATTAACTTACTTTAAATAATGGATATAGATTTTCAAGTCAGATGCCGTGGTAAATTATATGAAAACATAGATGATGCAATCAATGATTACATCAATGAGATTAATCCCGGTATAAGTCAAATCAAACTTGATAGAATTCTTAAAGCGATCCATTTAGATGTTTTTGAAAATGTATTAACCGGAGTTACCTATTTAAAATCACCAGTAGCGCCATTATCTCCAGTAACAATAAGAAAAAAAGGTCATAGTAAACCCTTTTTAGATACCGGAATACTTTTAAGCCAGTTTAAGGATGAAATTCTATCAGAAACACATGGAATTGTATTTATAGGTAATGAAAATGAAAGGGATGAGATAGCTTATTATTTACAAGAGGGTACTCATAAAATGCCTGCTAGACCGTTTTTTGATTTTTCTGAAAAAGTATTATCAGATATTGATAAAATATTGCTTGAAGATTTATAATGCCTGAAAAGAAATTAGTCATAGATGTAGAGGTTAAGAAAAAAACCACTGGTTCAACTGGTAAGGTCAGGGATGAGGATGATCCAAAGGTATCAGCTGAACGGGAAAAACAGGCTAATAAAGAAAAATTAGAAAATCTTAAGTCATCATTAAAACAAAAACAATCCTTACTTGATTCAGATATCAAACGTCAACAGAGTTTACTTGACCATGCTAAGCAGATGGAGCTTGAGGCTGAACGTCAGGGCAATCGTGAAAAAATAAAAGAAATGATTGCTTTCCGTAGGCTGATGGAATCACAGCTTCGTGTTATGGAAGCTGATATGCGATTGCTGCGCAGTAAAGATTTAGCTGAGTTCAAATCAAATCTCAAGGAAAAAGAACGGGCACAAAAACAGTATGATCGTGAGATTAAGAATGCACCACGAACAAAATTAGCTGGTGATATCGGTTCTGAGGCTTATTATAAGCAGGTTGCTAATAAACAGGCTGGGATGTTACCTGGTTCAGAACAGTTTATCCAGACTGGTTCTCTTTTAAATAGATACCGTGCTCAATTAACAGCCTCAGGTGTTGATGTCAGAAGTTTATCTCAAAAAATCGGTGGTGAATTCAAGACTGCTCTGGATTCATCTTCATCTTCCATTACAAATCAAATTAGCAGCTTATCCAAACAGGCTTTAGGTTACTACGGTGTGACAATGGCAATCACACAGGCTATTTCATTAGCACGTCAGAGTGTGACCGCATATGGTGAACAGGAAGATGCATTATTGCAGCTTCAGGCTGTAACTCATGGTAACACTGAACAGTATAACAGACTTGTAAAACTTAGTGAAGAATCACAGAAAAAATTCGGTATTCCTGATGAACAAATAGAATCACTGCTTGCATACGCCGTTGCTCAGGGTCGCGGTGAGGAAATGATGCAAAAGATGATTAAGGCTGCGCGCATTATGTCTATTGTCAACAAGACTGATTTCGCTCAATCTTTCAAAGATGTTGATAAAACACTTGAGGGGAATGTTAAGCAGTATGGCAAGATGGAACAGGATTTCAAGCATTTAACAAAAGAACAGCTTGAAAATGGCGCTGCGGTTGATTTGATTTTAAGCAAGTATCAGGATCTTGGTAATGCTGTAGAGAATTCAGCAAGTACTAAGATGAAAATAGCTGAAACCAATGTCAGTGAGTTTAAAGAGGGACTTGGTGAGGCAATTGTTCAGTCGATTATACCGGGTGTAGATGCCTTTAATGCTTTAGGAATAAGTTCTTCTCAGGCTGGTAAGATAATAGGTCAGTCAGTTTTTACAGGTGTTACCTCAGTATTGCCAGGATTAACCCAGTTAATAAATAAGGTCCGTGAGACAGGGCATGAAAACAAAAATCTAAAAGCAAACCTTGAGGAGTTTAAGAATAGAGTTCCTGTATTTGGACATGCTGTGCAATTTCTGGCTCTTGAATTCACTGGTTTGAGTGGTGAGATAGACGGTTCAACGAATAGTCTATATGGATTGATAACTGCTTTTACAGCATTACCGGACTTTAAGAAAATCAATACAAAGGATCCTATGAATGACCCTGCAAATCAGGGTACAAAGGATTTTTCAGTAAAAACCAAATCACCCGGTTCAAAGCAGCATAAAGAGGAAAAGGATGCAATCGATGAATTACTAAAATCGATTGATCTGAATATCAAACAACAGGAATTACAACTTAAGCTTGAGGGCAAAAAACCCGGTCTTATATCGGATACAATTAAAAAAGAGCTTCTCAGATTAGAGGCTGTTGATAGAACAAACCTCAAACAAGAACAGCTGGTCAGATTACTTGAAAAAGAAGTTGAATTAAGAGATAAGTTATCAAGCTTTATTGCCAAGGGTCTAAATGCTGAAAGCCCTGATGCACGTTCAGAAAGGCAAAACCCAAGGGGAAAATCAACTGCCAATGCGAATGAGCAGGGTTCTGAAGATAATTATTTCAGGAAACTTCAGGAGATTCAGGACAATATCGGAAAAGAGTCCCTCAATGCTTTCACACAATCATTAAGCTTGGTTCAACAAATTGACCAAGTGCTGGGTGGCGGCGCTGCGGAGGTCATACAGGCATTTCAAACAGCCTACAGTATCACACAGGCTATTGTTGAGTTAATAAACACCATCGATACTATAACAGGATTATTAGACTTTATTCCGGGCGCAGGTGCTTTAAAAGCCATTCCCGGACTTGCTGGTGGTGGCAGAACAATTGCAGGAGCTATGTATGAATGGAATGAAAATGGCAAAGAACTATTTATTCCAACTGCCAGCGGTTATGTTCTTGATGCTAAAAAGTTTGGAGCATTTTCATCTTCTATCAGTGAAATGTCATCATTTATGGCTCGTGATCGTGATACTGTTGGTTCAGGCTTTGCAGCATCTGTAAGCAATAGACCTATTGTTCAAATCCAGATAAAAAATCCAATAGACTTTAGAAAAGCTTTTGAAACATCTGCAATTGAAGCGGCTTTGAGAAATAATGCAACAATGGGATGAAAGTACTATTTGCTAAATTTCGGATGGCTCCAAATCATACAAATTACTTTGATATTGTTGACCCAACGCCGGATGATGTCCTTGTTGTAACTAAACATATCAGTTTTCCAAGAGCTAAAAAGCAATTAACATCACCTGAAGATTTTTCACAAATTCAATATGGTGATATGGAAATTGTTTTAGGATTATTAAGCCGCGAAGTTAGCGCAGATAACAAATCTATATCAGATTTCTTTGATGATTTTTTGAATTTCAATCCCAGTTTTCCTGATATCAAAATGCTTTGCATTGTAGACTCCGGCAAGAAGAGATGGGCAGGCTTTGTGAGTCTACCAATTAATATGGATCTAAGTTATGCGAATAAAACTGATGGTTTTAAACTTACGGTAATCGCATATGATGCAATGATAGAATGGAAAAAGTATGCAGAAAAACTTGTTCCAGCTTATTACTTCCAGGATAACACTTCATTTTGGGATTACTTAAAGAATCAATTGATGAATAGGTTTTTTATGTATTTCCAGAATGATATTCCTACGGATATTGGAGTTCAGCCGATAATATTGAATAAGTCCTTGCTTGTGTGGTCACGTGCCGGAGGTAATGATAATTTTACAATATATAACATTATTCGGGGCTTAGCCTTTTGGGGATTAGTTTATAGGTTTGAGGTTCCTGAAAGTTATGAGGGACTGGCATTAGGTGGAGATCGGGTACCATTAACTTTCAGATTAATGCGCCGTTTAAATGGCAATGCTGCTGTAATGAAACCGCAGGATTATTACAGAACTCAGCTGCCCAAAATTGATAAGAACTGGGTACTGCTGGTAAATCATAGGTATAATTTATCGGATACATATTTCACCAATGAACGGACCTATGATATTGTACATGGAGTATTAATTAATGAAAACCTGACATATAATTTCGATAACTATAATTTTTTGCCACCAGCACAAGGCGGTCCTCCTAATCCTTGTTTCATTCTGGATTCAAGTGAGACTGCTTATCAGAAGAAACTAACAGTTTTTCAGGATGGTGGAATTGTTAGGCAGATTGAGCTTGATGATGTTTTGATAGTTGAAAAGGATATGTTCAAACTAAATTTAACTAATTCAGCAGGTCAGGAATATTCTTTGAAGTTTATGAATAGCCGGATTTACAAGGATTGGAGTGTAACAAACAGAAGTAACAGCCGCATTGCACCTCATAGATTATTCTGTAACCAGTACATACCTGAACCAAATGATTATGGAATATATGATAATTGTGTTAATGTGAATGCTGTATTACCTGCAAAAGAGTTAAAAGTGCTTTTAAAAAACAGAGGTTCAGTTCAGGGTGTAACAGGAATACTAAATAGTGAACCTGATCTGTTTGATACCTTTACAGTACCTTATAAAGGGGTAAATGAAGTGCATTCCATAATATCACTTGATCTGGATTATAATTTCGCAGATGGTGGTGGAGATGCGGGTAATAGTTCAAACGGTAAGAAAGCGCAATATCAAACTGTAAGAATAGCTTAATTATAAATTTTAATGTTCTTAAATCTCATAAATTTCGGAGTTGTAGAATTGTATTCCAAACGGAAATCAAACTCAACAGGTTGCGATATCGTAACATTCGATGAGAATGTATATGACCCGTTTCTTATAGGTAAGCTCTTCTGCAAGTATGTAATTGTATCGTTAGGTACAAAAGCGGTGACGTATATCCATGGATTATCCAACAAACTATCACAGTTTGTTTCAACATCAAATGTTGTTTTTAATATTCCGGTATCAATTGCCAGAGTATCAATAAACAATACAAACTGGTGCCCACTTCCGTTAACAGCTATGGAGTCTTTGCTGAATATCAAGTTTTCAGTATTGCCATTATTGTTATTGTTGTTTGTGATATTATCATCACCACAGCCAGCGATTATTCCTATAATAAAAAATATAGTGAATAAAATCAAAACGGATATAACAAATTTTTTACTAATCCCTGTAGGATTTAAACCAAGTGGTTTTCTCATGACTTATAAAGATAAAATGTTTAAATGGGATGTTATTTTCCTTAAGCTTTTGGGTACAATTACGCGGCTCATGGATGGATTAATAGCCGGATTTGAGGTATCAACTTTGTTTTCACAGAGCTTGTATTCTTTAACAGATAAAGGAGTTTTTTCATCATTTCGGGTTAAAGGAAACAATTCAATGAATACATTCCAGTATTTTCTAAACCAGCTTGTTGATTCATTATGCAGTTCAGTTACACGGATGTCTAATGGGGTTAAATTTTCTGTTATTACTTTTTTCTTTGACATAAATATAAAATTAAACAGAGCCTCGCAATTAGCAGCAAGTTTGTATGATACCGTTAGGTATGCTTGCTAAAAACTTTGAGGCTCAAGTTTCAATATTCTTTGGAAGTTCGGTATCATACATATCAAAAATAAGTGTTTTATTTGGGTTTGTCAAACAATTTTTCAATAATGTTCAAAAATCGCACAAAATCAAATGATTTTACTATCTAAAGGTAAGCATAAATTCACATTGTATAGCGATGAGAGTGGTCAGGAAGTCAAATTACTAGACTATACTAAGTTTCCTGATACCTTTATGATTACCTGGAAACGGGCATTTATTGAACAGCAATTTCAAACTTATGATCTGGATGATAAGATGATCCTTTGGGAACGGGAACATATAGGATGGCAAATATTCTTTGCATTGGATTATTCATCTTACGGGGATGTGGATACGATATTTGATGCCGGTGATATAGAAGATAAAATGACTAATGTTGATATGAAGTTAAGATTGCAGGCAAGGAATGATGATAGTTCATTCGTACTTGATGTATTGCCAGTGACTGATGAAATAACTCTGAAATTATTATTTGGTGATGATGCGTATGAGGGGCTTAAGCTATTTTACAAATCCAATAGAACCTATAAGCTTTTAAATTTCATTAAGCCACTTGCACCCGGTGTTACATTGCCGGGTGGTGGTACAGGCACGCCATTTGAAGGTCAAGTTCAAACTTAAATTATAATCAATATGAAAAAATTATTTTTTGCATTTGCTTTATTTTTACTTTGTTCAACTGCTTATTCGCAGTATGAAAGTGTTCCTTTAAGACTTGTAACAGCTGAAGGTTTGCCACATACAGGTCAGGCTGCAAACATAACATTCAGACGTTCACCTTTTGGCGGCGGTGATGTTATCAGTGGATTAACTGTAACTGAAACGGGAACGGCTGGAAATTATATTGTAAATGGTTTTACAACATTTGAAAAAGCAAAGTTCTTTTTTTCAGGGGTTGAACAGACATGGTGGGGTGGAACAAACGGTTTATATGTAGGTGATATTGTTCCGTGGATAACCAGTTTGCTTACAACTCAGCTTGGAAATTATATTTTAAAAGTAGGTTCAGTAACGGGAATTAGCGGAAACAAAACAATTTCATCAGGTGACTGGTTGAAACTTGATGGTACTGAAACATGGAATAAACCATATATATTTTCAGGCTCCCCATGGGTTACGGATTATTCAGCATGGAGTAATAATGGTTTAATATCCCGCGCTTTTGGAGATAGTATTTATGGTGAAAAAAAATGGTGGATTAACGGATTCAAAATGAGATTATTACCCGGTTATAAGTGGGTAGGCTATAATAATACAACTCCTCCAATTCCTGTTAATATAAATGAAATTACTTACGATGAAACCATCGGACTTGGGGTTGGTTCAACTCAGGATAGTACCGCTTTTCATGAGGCAGTTACAGTTTATTATGATTCCACAGATGCAAGTGAAAATAATTACAGAAAGACTTTTACTGACGTAATTCCAAATTATAAAAATCCTATTTGGGATAGTTTAGGTTCAAAGGGGAAATATCAGAGAATAACTAATGGAACGGTCGTTTCAGAATTGGAATATTACAACGTGAATAATGGCTATTTCAAAGAGCTTGAAGATCTGAGAGCTTTGACAACCTCACCTGCAATTATGGATACTCTAACACTTCCAAGGCCGGGCTTGTACATGATTACAAGTGTATTCACTGTGAATTTTGTTGACTTCAATGGTGCATCTACAGATAGCATAACAGTTGAACTTGATGATGGATCCTTGCCTGGTTCATCAAGACTAGCAACTCAAACCGTAACACACCGCTATGAATCACTGGTCACTTCAGGTGGAGCTATGACGGTCACGGTTACTTGTTTATTCTACAGGCAAGGAACTAATAACCCGGTTTACTTAATGGCACATAATCACCAGACAGGCAGTTCACTAATTCACGAGGTTTGGAAAACCCAAACCACCGCTATAAATATTTATTAAATAACATTATGAAAAAAATAATCATTTTAATTCTTTCAATCATTAGCTTAGAAGCATTTGGGCAAACACTTGATACGGTCAATTTTTCTCTTGTTAAGAGTAAAAGCGGATTTTATGAGGAACTTGTAAACAGGACCGTGTATAACGGTGTTGCTGCAGGAAGCTTAAGGATACCATTAACATACGACTACACATCCATTGATACATCTTTGTGGCAAATCACTGTTGGTGAAAATGGTTTTTATTCATATGCCGTAAATAGAAATGTATTTTATGGCAAAGATACAGCCACCGTAAGATTGCTTATAAGCTACGATGTATCAGCTGATACAGTTTATTACTCTCCAAATCTGAGTGGTTATGCGTATAAGGATAGTTCAAATACATTTACAGGAATAACAGTTTTAAGGCAAGCCGCAGTTGATACAATTAACAGCATTTCTGGTACTCTATTAATTCAAGCTGATAGTGCAGATGCTATTAAGATTCAGCAAACTGCAATGTATCTTGGGGATGGGACCGGGCTGGTTATGGGCTATAACAATAACGGTACAATTGGAAACGGTTATTCTTGGCAGGATGATGAAAATACTCATATAACCGCTCCCAATTCAGGTCAGATTGTATTTACTTCAGACGGAACGCAAAGACTTAGAATAAACAGTGATGTAGTAGGCGAAGAAATTAATCTAATAGAAGGAAGTTATTTAACTGCTCTGCGTGGTGATGGAGGTATAAAAACAGATAACATTTGGATTAATTCAGCCTCATATGTAAATACTCCATCTGCAAGTTTGGGAGTATCAAGCTATATAGGTACAACAGAAGCCACTTATCTTTCTATACCTAATAAATGGTTCTTAATAAAAGATGAAAACGGTACTGAATATTTAGTTCCGGGATATACACCATAAAATTAACTATTGAATCCAAAATGGAAAATCTAAAACAAATAATTTCAATCGCAGTATACGTGCTTTTTACTTCAGGCTTTGACAGCTATTTCTATGGCCGGGGTGAAAAGGGATATTTCAATTGGCTGTTCAAATCATATAAATGGTTCGATAGAGACGTTCCAATTCGCTACAGGATATTTCAGAAAGCTGTAGAGCTGGGTGGATTAACGGCAGTATTCATTTTCGGTGGTTTCTGGTGTGTTGTAGCTTGCCTGATCTGTCATTACTTCATGCTGTTGGATAGGCTGTATTACATATTCAATGGTCAGGAGCAAAACATAAAGCGGCTGGAAACCAACAATGAGGATCCTTTTTGGTTAACCCCTATTTGGTTCAGTGGTCATTTCGTTTTTAAAAATGGTTTTACAGTTGCTAAGTTTAATGTAAGTGCATTGCTAGGAATACTTATTTCAATAATAATAACGATAATATTTTAATGGAAGAATTTTTTAAAAGTCCGGTTGTTACTGAAATTGCAAAATGGTTATTTATTGTTTTAGCAACTTTGATACTTGCTCAAATAAATAAAATTTTGAGGCGTTTGAAATTGCTTGAATTTAAATGGGAATCTACAGATTACGCACTTGAAAAGAGTTTTCAGAACGGGTATGCAAGGTACCGTGATACTAAATTGAAAGAGCTCTTAAATGAAGATAAGTTTTTACATAAAAAATAAAGGGGGTTAAAATGATTGAACACATGGCTTGGAGTTTAAATGAGTTCATTTTTGCCGGGTGGTTACTGGGAATTCTAGAAGCTTGGTTAGTTAAAAAAGTTGCTATCGATAAGAAATTCGCTGCTTTTAATCTAATTTTAGTTTCGATATTCTGGTTTGCTACTGAATTATTCATCCATATCGAACCGGCTAAATCATGGGTTGGTGATTCTATTCAGTTCATTGTATTTATGGTTTTGGGTTATGGGGCATATAAGATATTCCAAAAACTGATGTCAGCAGGTACCGGAAAAGTTATCAGTGAGATTGGTACATACTTCAAAACCACAAAAAAAGAAGATGGTGTAGAAGTTACCAATGAAGTAACGAAAACAACAACTGTAAAAGAGCCGGAGCCAAAACCATGAATAACACTCAATTTTATATTTTGTTGGGGGTCGTTGTAATTGCCATAATTGCAACGGCTTTCACTGTAAATTCCTGCAATAAGGATCCGCAGGAACAGGAAACATCAAAGCTGAAGGAACTTGTTATTCAGCATTTGAATAAAAGCGATTCACTTCAAAAGGTCGCATTGGATTCTATGCTGGCAATTTCTCAACGGGACTCAGTGCATAATGTCACAATTCAAAACATTTTTAACAATTCAACCAAAAGCAAAAATGAAATCATTAAAACTAAGCCTGATAATAAGCGTATTGTTTCTATCCTTTCCTGGGCTGATTCAATCGCAGGAGCAAACAAACAGCCTAACACAGGCTGGTGATACTTGTCATTGCATCACTGACCAGCAAATTCAGGGTTTTGAAATTGCACGCGTGGAGTTAAATGCATTCAAGGCTGCTTATTACAAGGAAAAAGAAACACGTCTGCAGGATAAATCAAATTATAATTACACAATTACCCGGCTTGAAAAATCGATCCTTGAGATTCAGGAGGCTCTAAAGCTTGAACAGGCGATGCCAAAGGTGATAATTAAAGCTAATCCGGATTGGTATTGGTTCGCTGCAGGTGGTTCAGCAATTACAGTTATTTCATACTTCATTTATAAACTATTCATTAAAAAATAAGACTATGTTACCTTTTAAATATGATTTAAAACTGGGTGATACAATGCCCGAAGTTGGTTCTATGAAAGCCAGGTTAATTCAACTTGGTTATGGTACCTGTTTCCTAGATGGAAAGGTCCGTGAATTGGATGATTCAGATTATTTCGGTGAAGTCACGCAGGAATGTTTGGAATCATTTCAAACCAAAGTGCAGGATGCAGTAACTTTGTATCAGCTGCCGATACCGGATGATATCAAAAACAATTATCCTTTTGCCATTGATGGCGTATTCAATTATTCTGATTGGTATGTTCTTAATCATTATGAAGAGCTTGTTGAATGGTACAAAGTAAATATTAAACCGGATACATTTCCTATTCAGGATCCGGAACCTGTTGCTGCAGGTGAAGTTGATTTCATTACTCAAGTCATTAAGTTCGCAAAGGCTGAAATCGGTACTGTTGAAGAGAAACCACATAACAATGGCGGTAAAAGAGTAAATGAATATCAAAGGATCGGAAGTTGCGGTGCAATATCTACAGGTGCTCCGTGGTGCCAGTTCTTTATGAATTGGCTCTTAAAGCAGCTCAAACATGATTATAAATGGACCTGTAGTGGATATACACCCGATAATGTAAACTTTGCAGTAAAGAAAAATGCAGGGTTTAAATCGGTTAAAAAAGGTCAGATTGAAATTGGTGATTTCGGATATATTTATTCCCCAAGCCGAAACAATGCAAGGCATGTATTTATTATAATAGGTATTGATCTGGTTAAAGGTATAGTAACCACTATTGAGGGTAATACAAATAATGATGGAAGTGCTGAGGGTTTTGGTGTGTTCAAACGTATCAGGCCTGTTTCACAGGTTTGGGCTGTAGGTAAATGGCATCAGTTGTATAAATAAGATCCTTCCTGACATGTCGCATCGCCTCCAGTAGTACAGAAAAGCCGGAATTAGAACCACCGGCTTTTTTTATGGCCCCAAAATTGCTTAATTTGAAGTGCATAAATGAGAAATCAAGACAAAGAGTTAGGTATTGATTTCTCATACTTTATTTTGTAAGGATTTTTATTGAAAAATTGATATAAAAAAGCTCTAAATTTTACAATTTTAGCCTTTTTGGTGTAACAAGTTGTAATTTCATTTGACATATTTAAAAAATTACCTATATTTGTATCACGGAGAGGGGTACCAAACATTAAGATAATATGTCTATTATCTACCTTTTCCATACAATTCTCAAAAATTACTATAGAATCGTTATTTCACAAGAACAAATTTTGATTTAAATTTGTTTATTAACTTTAGTAATACATTCATTTTTTTGGAATGAATAATTTATTACAAAAATGAGCGAAACAAAAACAAATACTACAAAAACAGCCTTTACTACAAAAGAAGCCTGGTTCAATAGCTTTATTGCAGAAACCGTTCATGGAATTCGTGTAGACGAATTGGCCCTGAAAACTAATACAGCAGATCCAGATAAGATTAGTTATTATGACTCTCTTATGGCCGGTGATGCAGCCAAGCTCATTAATTACAATAGAGAGTTTATTTTCAAATATTATATTTCTGAAATTACAAAAGCATATATTGTAGAAGTATTAAATTTGATTTTGACTAATTCAGCTTTAAAACTAGCATTTAGATTGTCAAACTCTAAAATATTAGTTTGGGCTGAAATTAAAGATGATGACGAAATCAGCGAAAATGCATTGTTATTAGCAGAAGCAAAAGTGAATGCTAAATTTTGCAGTAAAGGGTTTCATATCTCTTCTACTATTGTTGAACAAAGCGACGAGCTGAGTTTGCCACCACATTACAGTGATATTTTACCAGTAATTAATAGCTAAATAACCCTTTCAAATAAATGGCAGACTTTACCGAACATGTTAATCAATCCAATCATAATTTATTATTTTTAGAAAAAATTAATGGTTTCGATAACTGTTATGATTGGCAAGTTACTACTGCATTTTATATAGCAGTTCACTTTGTCAACGCGCACATTGCCTCCCAGATAAATCACCACTACAGGTCTCATGTTGATGTCGATAATTGTTTAAATCCTTTTAATGGTAACAGTAAATGCAAATTATCTGAGGAGGTTTATCTTTCTTATAAAAAACTCTTAATGTTATCAAAGAGATCGAGGTATCTATGTAATGACAAAATTAAAACAACCGAAACAAGAGCATTCTTCACCTATGATAAACATTTGCTGAAAGCAATCAAGAACTTGGATAATCTAATTCATTTTCTGAATCAAAAATATCCAGGAAAGCTCATAAAAAGCAGAATAAAAATGAGATGTCCGGGGCTAGTGCAAAAGGAAATTAAGTATATAGATGTTTTAAAATAGCCAGTTTCCAACTGGCTATTTTATTATTTATCTTATGAAAACACTTGTATTAACGTCTGTGGTAAATCCGTGGATAATTCGTGGCAAACAACTCTACGAAAACTTTCAAATAGGATATGTTGTTTTTAATATATAAGTAGTACCCTCGGTGGGATTCGAACCCACATGCTCAAGTCTACCAAACTCGCGGTTTGATCCTGTTTTCCTACGAGGGCACTTCTTTTAACAGAAAAAGGGTGAATTTCTTCACCCTTTCCCCTTTTTTTGATAATTTCGAAACCCTGAGCATGCTCATACCACTTTTGAGGATGGTATGCGAGTTTGGTAGAGCACAAAGATACGCTATAGGATCCCGTATCCACAATACCCGTTTTTAGCGAATTTTGTTTAATTTTAATTAAACACGTTTATTCCGAACTGTTTTAAGCATTTTTCCGAGAAAAAATCACAATTTCAGCTAACTTGTTTACCATCGGTTTTTGAATTATTGTCCGTGATAAAATCCTACTTGATTTGCCTGAAGCCTCTCAAGGGTTATATACCGTGTTTAATATACATTCAGATGCTTATATTTGTATATCCCAATAACTTAAATGGAGGCAAAATGAAAACTTTATTATTAGTTTTAGCATTAACTCTTACAACAAACACAATAGCTCAGACGGATACATCCAAGATTGAAAAACGATTTAATGATGCGGAATACAATATTGATATGGCTGGCAGATTAATGCAAGATGCTGCAGGTGGTTTTAGTCAAGCCTGGTTCTTTGGTTTTGTTGGCTCACTTACAACTGGTGTATTAATTGCGACAGTAGACAAGACAGAAGATGGAAACATAAATCCTGTGGTGTTCATCCCTGGAATAATTGGATTTATTGGTAGTGTTTGGAATTACTTTTCAGCAACAGCTGATCTGCGTGAAGCCGGTTACTACTTGCGGAAATCTAAGAAAAAGTATTAAATAAAAGCCGGTTAAACCCGGCTTTTTTAATCCAGTATATCAGTTTCGATCCTAAATTTGGCTATTGATTCATTTTTCAGCAATTTTGTAACATTAATCTCTTTTGGAAGCTTAGGTTCTATTGTGTCAACTATTTTAAGCATTTCTTTGAAGGTATCATTAACATTTTCAATGTTTTTGAAGCCTGCTCTAATTGTAATACTTCTGTTTGAATCCCTGTATGATTTCCTTGCCTCGAAATCAAATCCGCATAAAATATGATTCATACCCTCAATTGTAAAACCTTTATAAAATGTCATAATTTTTATTTTTGCTTATTAACTGATGTAAATATAATAATTCTATTTTGTGTAAGAGTATCATTCCATGATACTTTTTTCATAAATACTGGCTATAATTTAAGTGATTAACAGCATTTTTCTTTGATTCAAAATTCACAT
>JABFSP010000112.1 GCA_013140565.1 Ignavibacteria bacterium | reverse complement strand
GGTCAATAAATGAAAATGAAAAGCGGATAATAAGATCTATTATCCGCTTTTTAATAATGAATTTTTAAAAATTTATCTTACTTATTCTTCAGCATCCTTACATATCCCGAAGCGATCATGTCACCGTTCTTCTTTACCGCCATCACTCTGTATTTACCCGGCTCCGGAAAAAATATATCCGCGAAAAAGATGTAATCCCAGCTTGCCTGAACGTCAAACGGTTCTTTCGAAATATTTTCTCTTATCCCTGCAACGTCTTTTTCTATCTGAAGAAATATCTCGGCTACGCCAACCGGTTTTTTGGTGCGCAGCATTACGGTGATGGTACCGCCCTTTTCGGGAAGGTAGAATTCATCGGCATTTCCTATCTCTTTGCTGTCTTTATACTCCTCGCAAAAATAAAGAGTATCATTGCGCAGTCCCTGCGCGTATACATAATTTGAACTGATAACTACAGCCCCAAACAACATGATCAATAAAGATAATTTATAGTTAATTTTCATTTTTGTAGTAATATTTATTGGAAACAAACTGCTTATTTGCGAAACATAGCAGTTTATTCAAATTATTTCAAGCCTATGTTAAATTGATTTTCCCCGCTCTTCATAGCGGGGAAAGATATGCAACCAACAAATGGGACTTTCCTGACTTAATGAGCAGAGCGAAGGAAGTAGTCCCGATTGAAATATATTCAAAAGAAGAATTTCTAAAGCAAAAAAAACAAAAATAGCCACAAAGGCTCAAAGACTCAAAGGGGCACGAAGCTTTTGCTTCTAAAACGGCCTATGAAAATCAGCGTAAATAAATCAAATCTTCTTTCCCGCCTCAGAAAAATTGGCGTTAAGAAAATATTCGAGCAAGCGTAGCAGGAAAAGCTGTTTGAATCCGGCAACTGCCGGATGAGCCGAAGGACTTAAACCGCTTTAGCGGAGGAAGTTTCTTTTCCTGCAGCGAAGCGAGAATAATTTTAGACAATTTTTCGAAAGCGGCGATTTTTCTTTGGTTACTTTCTTTTGATCGCTCAAAAGAAAGTAACAGAAAGTGCCGGAAGTCAAATAGTACATGATTAAGTTGTTCAAAAGATAGTACCGGAAAAGCACATCAAAACAAAAAAGCCGGCAATATGCCGGCTTATAGATCAGATTTACTGTTTAGTGGATCTTATTTTCCTTTACCCTGTTTGTTACCGTTTCCTTTTTTGTTTCCGTTGCCTTTTTTCTTATTGATCTTTTTCTTGTTCCCTTTTTTATTCTTCTTGCCTGTTCCGTCTTTCTTGGGAACGCAGTTCGGGTCTTTCTGCTGTAACCTGTCGCGTTTTCTATCACCCGTATTGCTGTTTGTCTGCGGGTCACGGTTGCCGGTTAAATTCATCTCTGCTGCTGTTACAAGTGTGGTGGATATGGATGCTGCGGCAAAGAGCAGGACTACGAGTTTGATTGCTAAGCTTTTCATAATTATACCTTTAAGTTTATTGATGCGGTTTATTGCTCTTTTCAATATATATGACATTAAATCCGGGAAATGGTTTAATCCTTAATAAAAAAAGCCATGAGCATACTTCTGCTCATGGCTCACTTTTTATCCATTGACATCTTCTGCTGCTTATCTAATATTCATAGTGTCCTTTAAATTGTGATCCCTGTTACTTCCTGATCGTACATATCCCGAAAAATGCCGCTGGTTCAGCTGCTTTAAAAGCAACTCGTCAGCACTTACAATCAGCGTTGTTAGGTACATTTACTACTCCTTCGCTGGCGCCATTGTTGTAAAACGAGGTATTTCCCCAGTTTTCAACGCAAACATAATATGTACCGGCGCTTAAGCCAGATACATATGCATTCCCCGAGCCATCTGTTGTGAACGGGATGGTAACACCGTTACCGGTCACGCATCCGTTTAAGTTAGCTCCGGCGTGAATTTCAACCGCACCGCCGCCGAAATATTGCCCCGCACTGCCTGCGCCGCTTGGCTGTGATATACTGAAACCATACGCCGCTATAGCGGCAAGAATGAACAATACAGATACATTTCTCTTTAACAGGTTCTTCATTACAGTTCCCCTTTCAATATTATTGAATTAGTATTTAGCAAAGTTAAAAATTGAAACCGCAATATTACAAACAGAAAATTTCCGGTTTGTCGCAGTCAATTTTGAACGGCGAAAGTATCTGAAATAAAAAGACCCGGCTGAAATTGATTCTAACCGGGCCGGAAAACCTGAGTAAAACGCTGTACTTACGGGCAGAAACAGATCGGCGCTATTCTGAAATCAGTTCCGTTGGTATAAGTGAATGTTCCTGTTCTGCAATCACTTACGCCTGTTGGCCTGTGGTAAGTAAAATAATACGTGCCCGTTGGGAAATCACCCGTTATTGTGCAGCACTCATTTGGCGGAGTTATGGTACATGATCCCATTACGTTACCTGCAGCATCATGCAGCGTCACAATGGTTGTGACCGCGTCACTGGCGCAGGTTTGCCCCCAGCAAACTTTAATTGTGCCAACAGGCATGGACTTTGCTTCAGCCATGTTTTCAGCCGGTCCGAATGCTGCATAAAGCAATGCAAGCAGTGCTATAATCACCGCTGAGAAAAACAATGTTCTTTTGTTCATTTTTAACTTCCCTTTCTGTAAAATGTTTTATGGAAGAGGCAAGTTTGGCAATATGTCATTTGGAAACAAACATTTTTTTTCCGAAATGTTTCAGCTTTAAGTG
>JABFSP010000307.1 GCA_013140565.1 Ignavibacteria bacterium | reverse complement strand
GCAAATAATCTGGTGTAATTAACAGATTTAACATAATAGTAATTATAAAAAATCCCGCTTTTACAGCGGGATTAAAATTGCAGACTACTTATTCCTGTTTGGCGGGGGCTGGTTTCTGTTCTTCTTCTTACGTATAATCTTCTTTACTTTATCGCTCTTACGGAATTTATCAGGTTTACCCTTCTGGAATTTCTGTCCGCCTGAGCGGTCAAATGTTTCTTTAGCAACGGTTACATCGTTTTCACCAATAACTGTGCTGTTTTTCCCTTTGGAAAATCTTAATCTTTTCCGGTTGAATTTTTTGCCGGTCTTTTCTTCGATCCTGTTTACATCAGGACCGCTTGTTATAATTTTATCATCTTCGGTCGTAATGCCTGTTATTCCGGTTGAATTCTTTATCAAAGCAGAATTTTCATTCTGTGCTGTAATTTTTGAAGGAGTGATATCACTTACAAAAGTATTGTTATCCGCAAAAACCCAGTCAGCATCCTTATTTGTGTAGCTGTAGTTCTTATCCGTTATGCCGGTTTCACTTTTCCATTTTGCCTTTGGTGAAAGCGCTACCCAGCCAACGTGATTGCCGTCATTTGTGACTTTCCATCTAACCCAGGCGGGAGCCCATGTGTATCCCGGCAGCCATACCCATCCGTGCTTTGGTGAATTCCACCACCTGCCGTAATTGTATGTAGCATTACCCCAGTTATCATTTGATACCCACAGCCAGCCGTGGTCAGTGTATTCCCACTTGCCGTTTGAATACGGCTTCCAGTTGCTTTCAACACTTGGTTTCCAGATGAATAAAAATTCATCATCCTGGTAATACGCAGATGAATATTTTCCTTCACCTTCGCCATCACTCAGGTCATCATCAATATCTTCCTTGGTTATCTGTATCCACTCACCCATTGGCGAGAGCACATCGTAAAATGACTGGAATGAAACTGTATTCATGTACAGGTTTTCTTCGCTGTCAGGAGGTTCATTTAAAGATATATCAATATCCTTAATTTGCTCGAGTAAACTATCCTGGTTTTGGGAAATTGATGGTACGGTAAATAAAAAGAGAGCAAGAATAGTGAATATTCCGCCCTTATATATAGTATTTTTTAACGCATAATGCATGATTTTTGCCTTAATTCGTGTCTTCTATATGTTAGACAACCAAAATCCGTGAAAGTTTAATCAAATATACAAATAATTCAGGCATATTGGGATAGGAGAATGAGGCATCGGTATGACCGCTGATATCAATTCAGCCGCTTACGCTTGTTGAGGTATTCAAGCAGGGCAGTATCAAAAGGTGTTTCCGTTGAAAGCAGAACGTAATCAATATTATTTGATAAACATGCGGTTTTATAAGTATCTATGAATTCCTTAACAGCATCCTGGTAAGAATTCATAACTGATATCGGCTGCGAAAGCATTTCTTTGCTGGTTTCCATATCCTTAAATATTGTTGGTGAGTCAATTGCGAAGCTCATTTCCAGCGGATCAAGTACCTGGAATACTATCACTTCATTTTTTTTGTGGCGGAAATGCTTCAATGCGTTAATTACAGCTTTCTGGTCATCAAAGAGGTCGCTTAATATAATTATCAAACCCCTGCGCTTAATTCTTTCGGCAACAATGTTCAGTGCCGATGCCGTGTTCGTCTTACCTGATGAAACAATTGAAGAAAGCTGATTCAAAATTTGCTTTAGATTCTGGCTTGTAGCTTTAGGGGGAATGAATGTCCTTATAGCTTCATCATATACAACCAGTCCTGCGGCATCTTTCTGAAAATTCATAAGTACTGCAAGCGAAGCCGCAACATAAGTTGCGTATTCAAGTTTTGTGATATTACTTTTAGGGGGAGTGTTTTGCGGCTCTTTCTTTCTGAACAGCTTGCTGAATGGAGATTTCGGCGCAAGCGCGCTATCCGATGAACGGAAATGCATTGAGCGGCTTGAATCAACAATTAAGTATGACTTTAAGTTTGTTTCTTCTTCAAATTGTTTGATATAATAGCGGTCGGTTCTGCCAAGTATTTTCCAGTCAAGGTACTTTAGGTCATCGCCCGGCATGTACTGGCGGTGCTCTGCGAATTCAACGCTAAAGCCGTGGTAGGGTGATTTATGCAAACCGGCTATAAAACCCTCCACAACAAATTTGGCTTTAAGCTCAATATTTGCCAGCTTTGATATTACTGAAGGCTGGAGAAATTTTTTATAGTCGGCTTGCAATATTTTTCGGAGTTATTATATAGTGTTATATAGTTAACTCCGGTTATCTTTTAATTGTTTCCTTTGAAAAATTACGGATTATTTTTTTGTATCGTTATCAGTCGGATTCCCGTCGGGTTTTGTTTCAGTCTTGGGGACTTCCTTCTTAACTTCATCTTTCTTCACGTCTTCTTTTTTCACATCATCTTTCTTCGGGGTCTCTGTCTTAACGGAATCCTTAGAAGTATTTTTAATGATATCCTCAATTGACCTGTTCTCATCCAGCATCTGCAGCATCATTCTGGCTGATTCGCTCATCTTTTCATTTGGGTCTTCATCCTTGGGATATTTATCAAGGAACTTCTTGTAATTTTCCTTTGCTTTATCCTTATTCTTTAACATCTCATCGTAAATGAATGCTACCATGAACATTCCGTATTCTTATTCCTTTGTGGCGGGATGGTTTTGTGAAAGCTCTTCGTAATATTTTATCGCATTGGGGTAGTCCATTAAGTT
>JABFSP010000383.1 GCA_013140565.1 Ignavibacteria bacterium | reverse complement strand
TCAGAAAGATATTTACAAAAATATAATCTCCGGTTCAGCTTCGGTAAATTATTCCAATTACAAATTGGGTGATTACGAAGTAGATAAAGTTAACGCTTTCAGCGGACAGCTTGGTATAACATACCGTCCTATGCCGCAGTTCAGCGTTGATATACAGGGACAGTTTTTAATTAACAGGATCTATAAATCAGATGCCAGGATCCTTGCCGGATTCAGTTACTGGCTGTTTAAGAAATTATAAAAGGAAATAGTGTAATGAAAATAACTAAACTATATATATTTCTTATTGCCGGCCTGATAATCTTCCTGAGCTCAACAGCTTACCTGGTCAAAGATTCCAAAAGCCTGAATAAGAATACAGTTACAAATGTTTTTTCTGATGTAAAAAATGAAGCTGTAAGATATGATAACAGCAAGATAATAAAGTTCGATCATAAGCTGCATGTAAAAGATGCAGGCGTAAAATGTGAAGATTGCCATACCGGAGCATTAAACAGTATTTCCGCAAAGGATAACCTGAACCCTAAGAAAGCTAACTGCACCGGCTGCCACGATGTAAATGATACAAAAACATGTAACCTTTGCCATTATGACGGTGTTTATAAAAAACTTAAGACAAATAAAACCGAGCTGATATTTTCACATAAACAGCATATTGAATCTGAAAAGAAACAGTGTATTGATTGTCATCAAGGACTTGATAACGTGAAATTCTCGAAGGAAGTTGTCTTTTCCGGAATACCGAATATGGAAAGCTGTTACAGCTGTCACAATACACAAAAAGCTTCAAACAATTGTGAAAGCTGCCACAGCAACTTAACCAACTTAACGCCAACAAATCACCGCAGCCCTAATTTCTTAAATGAACATAAGGTAAGTGCAAGTGATTTTTCAAGCGGTAAAAATAATTGTATGATGTGCCATAGCGATAATTTATGCCAGGCATGCCATTCACCGGTCGGGTTCAACGGCAATAACACGAAACAGGGCTTCTATGCGCCATATTATACCAAAGAAACAGGCGTAAGGACAGATAGAACAGCGCTGCAGAAACTTACAACTGCACACAGTTTAAATTACAAATTCACCCACGGACTTGATGCTAATCAAAAGAGCTTTGAATGCAAAACCTGCCACGAACAAAGCACATTCTGTGCTGAGTGCCACCAAAATGGCGGCGATTTAGTGACAGGCTTAACCCCAACCTCTCACCAGGTTGCCAATTTCACCACCTTTGGTGTAAATACCGGCGGTGGGCTGCATTCAGATCTTGCCAGGAAAGATATTGAATCATGTGCTTCATGCCACGATGTTGAAGGCAGAGACCCTGCCTGCGTAAAGTGCCATTTTGATAACGATGGCGTAAAAGGTACCAATCCCAAAACTCATCCTTCAGGATTTATGACGGATGACAGGGGAATTTATCACGATACCGAAGGCGCAAATTGTTATAGCTGCCATACTGATGCAAATGCAAAACCAAATGGTATTGCCGGCAATGGTTTCTGCGGCTACTGTCACGGTGCAAAATGATAACGATAAACTGAGGAAATAAAAAAATAAATTTTACAAGTAATGAAAAACACAATATTGTTTTACGGATTATTCATCGCATTCATTGTCTCGCTTCTGGCTTACCAGGGATGCAGTGAACTGGATAATAGCGTAACTCTTGCCCCGGAAATCAGATCTCATGCGGCTGGCTGGAGCAATCCGGCTTCCGGTAATTTTCACGGGCTCTACCTTGCTTCCAATAAATGGAACCTGAACGCGTGTAAAACCTGCCACGGCGGTGATTACTCCGGCGGTACGTCAGGCTCAAGCTGTTTAGGGTGCCATACAAACAGCAACGGACCCGAAAACTGCAGAACATGTCACGGCAACAGTGAGCATTCAAATCCGCCAAGCGCTTTAAACGGTGATACTTCCGTAACATCACTTGGTGTGGGTGTTCACATGAGCCACCGCTATTCGCTCTACGGCGCTGCACTGAGTTGTGAGGACTGTCACAGGGATATCAACGGTTATGAAGACCCGAACCATATAGGTCCTGATCCTGACGGTATTGCTGAGATAGTATTCGGTACTCGCGCGCATGATACACTTGGAGGTCCGATCAGACCTAACCCGACATGGGACAGGAATACTGCGACATGCTCAAGCGTATACTGTCACGGTACATTTAAAGAAGGAAATGTTGATGCTGTTGGTGTGTGGACAAATCCGGGTAGCGTTGTTTGCGGTACCTGTCATGGTGACCCCAATACAGGGAACCCGACACCGCGCGTAAATGGTGTATTTACAGAGCCGCATTATTCATTTATGACAAGTACTTCCTGTTATGTCTGCCACAGCACCGTTATGAACGGGCAGGGACAGATAATTGATAAGGAACTGCACATAAACGGCCAGGTGAATTATTAAGTATTGATTGTATTATCTATGGATTAAAATAAGAAGGCTCCGTCTCCCCCTTTAAAAGGGGGAGTGTCCGGCATTAGCGGGAAGGAGGTCTGAGTAACTGATCTTGCATTCATCATAGGTGCAAAATACAGGTTGCACCAGTTGAATGCATAACTTGCAATATACTATATAATAACGGGGTGATCCTTCTTTAGAGGGGTCGCCCTGTTTGTTTATCTGCCCGAAGATTTGGTCCCCTTTGATTTTAGTGGTTGGTGATGACTGCGGGATTTATATTGAATGCAAATTAATGTATTAACGCAGGGATTTTAAAGATCACAGATGGGGGCTACGCCTTACTCCACAAAACGGCAGGAAGGTTCCGCCTTTAAAAGTTAGCCCCCGTATATTTCAGATTATGAGAGCAGATGCTGAAACAAGTTCAGCATGACGAAACAAGACTTGGCGTACTTTGCGGATTTGGCGGTTCAGAGCTTCAGAGTTTTACCCTTGACAATGCAATTGGCATATATTATATTACCATAAGTATGCAGTAAGCATATTTGTTTTCAATTTATCCTTTATTTTATATGTTCATACTTGCCGCAATAAAAATAATTTTTGTTTTCACTATTAATTTTCTCAACATGAATAATCATCTTGGGAATTTTGAAGGTGCTGGAATCAGGCTGTTTTCGGGGTTTTCTCATTTACATTATCATCGAGATAATGGATTCTCATCATCAATTATTCATAATGGGAATGCTTTCATCGTGAGAATATTGCGATTATAGCGAGTAAAGTGCATTCGCACGATGGAAATCCCCCGGAAAAAAAATCGCGATCATTGTGAGAATCTAAGAAGCGAGCGTCAATGAGAAGGTATTCTGATTTTTCAAAGATTTATACTAATGGTATCTATGTTCTTTTAAAAAGTTCTTTTCAAATTATCGAAAAGCATAAAAAAAGAGACAACTTGTAAAGTCGTCTCTTTTAAACTGTCAATTGTCACATGTAAACTGTAAACTAGATTAAACTTCTTCCTCTTCGGCGTGTTTATGTTTTTTGTTGTGGTGTTGTTTCCCGTTCCCGTTGCCATTTGCATGCTCACCGTGACCGTTGCCGTTTGAACTTAAGTGCTCAGATTTACGTGTTTCTGATTTTATTCTGCGGTGACGCGCAATGAGTGCAAAATAGAAACCAATTACCATTACAATAGTGCCGCCCCAAACAAGATTGATGAACGGTTTTACGCTGGCTGTAAGAATAAGTGTTTCCGGTGCGCCCTGCTCCTGCTGCATTTTGTTGTCATCAATAATGGCTATATCTACGGTTGATTCACCGGCTACGCTGAGTTTAGTTAAGTAGAAAGTGAATTTATCACTGCCAAGCGGCTTAACAGGTATCGGGCTTGAGCCGTTCTGTGACATTTCCTGCTCAGCGATAATTTTTTCGGTTTTACCGTCAATTGTTACTTCAAGCTCGGCGCCCATAATATTGGTTTTGCCGGCTTCCATTTCATCACGGTTGAATTTTGAACGGTCAAAATCGATGAACTTCACCTTCATGCCGTTTATATCTTTTTCTTCACCTTTGTTAAATGAATGGATATCGTTTGGTGTGAACTGACCGGGTTCTTCAAGCGCCATCGGCGAAAGATAAAGGTCCTTTGTTACAAGGTTAGCAATATCAGGGTTCTTCATTATACCTTCGGAGTATTCGCTGTAATACATTACAGGCTGCAGTAAAAATGCCCTGTCGTCTTTCTGAACTATTACATTAAAGTGATATTTCTCATGGTCACCGGGTATTTCTGTGGCGCCTTTATAGGTAAGCATGTAACCGCCGAGAACTTCTTTTGGCTCACCCAAAGGCAGCGAAACGTTCTCTTCTTCGGAGTATCTAGCGGAACCTATTACACCAAGGAATAACAACATTACGCCCATGTGGGCAATATATGCGCCGGCTTTTGATTTGTTCTTTCTGAATATTGTGTAAGCAATTTCTCCGTTTATGAAAACAGAGAAGAATGATGCTGCTGCAAGCAGCGCCATTAATAAGTCACGTACGCCGACAATTACCAATACTATTGTTATTGCGGCTGTGAATCCAAGCGGCAGGTAAAGGCTCTTAAAGAATGATTTCTCATCTGAGTGCTTCCATCTGAGAAGTATGCTGATACCGTTAATAGCCGCAATTAAAATTGCCAGCGGCAGGTTCATCCTGTTGTAAAAATCAGGTTCAACAGTACCTTTGCTGATAATAGGCCAGCTGGTGCCAACTGCTATAACAAGGGCAGTAGCGCAAATTGTTATAGCGCCTACAAACAAAGCTGATTCTCTTGAAAGGAGGTTAACCTGTCCTTCTGCTTTTACCGTTCTTAAACTTTTGAAACGGAATCCTATTAATGCTAAACCTCCGCCAGCAAAGATGGCAAGGAAAACAACAAGGAATAAATAAACTTCCTGGCCCGGGTCAACAAATGAGTGAACAGAAGCATCACCTAAAACTCCGCTGCGGGTTAAGAAAGTTGAATAAAGCACCATTCCGTATGCGAGTACACACAGAATTAAACTTGTTCTTTTATATTTACCGACTTTTTCTTCGGCAACCATTGTATGAATTGCGCCAATTATGAGAAGCCACGGTACAAATGAGGAGTTTTCAACAGGATCCCATGCCCAGTAACCGCCCCAGCCTAAAACGCCGTAAGCCCAGTAACCGCCAAGCATGATGCCGAGTCCTAATATCATGCCGCCAAAAAGCGTCCATGGCAGGGCAAGTTTCATCCATTTATCATACCTGTTCTTTATAAGCGCAGCTATGGCAAAACTGAACGGAATTGAAAGTGAAGTAAATCCTGTGAACAGAATTGGCGGATGAATTGACATCCAGAAGTTCTGCAACAATGGATTTAAACCACGGCCGTCTTCAGGGATAAATCCCATCTGAACATCAGCCGGGAAAGACTGCCATACGAACATGTATGGAGATTTGATTATCATTATAGAAAGTAAAAAAGCCGAAAGTAATGTAAATGTTCCCATTACGAGCGGTTCATACTTATCATTTGGTAAATTACCGGGGAGCTTTTCTGAATCCCTGTTGGCAAGATATGGGAGCAGGAATACTCCGAGTATCGCCATCAGGAATGCCCACAAATGAAAGCTTCCTTCCTGTCCAGCGTAAAATGTAGCTATAAGTAAGTTCCAGGGCAGGTCTTTTGAGGAATAATTCCAGACATACGTATACTGGAACTGGTGCGTCATAATAAGATATAACAGGAACGCAGTTGAAGAAATTGTTAGAATAGCGGAAACATGAAACAGCATTCTAGCCTGTTTAATGTATTTTGCAGTGCCTCCTGATGAAAGGAAGTATAGTATAGAAGATAATAAGGCTCCTGCAAATGCACCGTAAATTAAATATGGTCCCATTGAGCTATGATTTTATTTGAATCAATTTAAAAAAATTATCTGATAATTATGAATTATCCTTTTGAAGTTTTGATACCTTGCTGCTGATGTTTTTGAGGTAAAGAAATATACCCGCCCAAATTATCAGAATAATCGCAAGTAATCCGTAAAACTGATGTGTATTTAAAAAATTATATAACCCGTCCATTATAATAGTATTTTAATTCGGAATTGGCATTCCCATTGACTGGTAAATATCTTCAATTTGTTTTTTGTTTTCCATTGCCTCAGCGTTTTTGGGGTCTATTTCAAGTACTTTATTATATCTCTGTAACGCCGGTTTGTATTTCTTCTTGGGTGAAAGGTTTGCTTCAAACATCAGGTAATTTGCCGCGCCCATTTGTTTGGTAATGTATTCTTTTTTATCAGCATCAGATTTTGATTTCACATACTTAGCTTCGGCGTCATCAGCGGCTTTCATCATATCCTGTGCTTTTGTATCGCCTTCGGTATCTTTTGAATTATCAGAGTTTGTGCTGCCCAGGTTACGGTGTATAGAATCATCCGGCATCTGGTTTTTATCAACAGGCTGCTGCTGTTGGTTTTGCTGTGGTTTCTGATTATTTAGAAGCTCTTTAGGCACTTCTTTGGTGCAGGCAGTAAAAAGTATTGCTATAAGTGCAACCGAAAATAGATTTAATATTGATCTGTACATAATACTTAAGTTGTTATTGTAATTTGAATTAGTTTAATATAGTGTATTAATACTCTTATAAAAATGCTTAATTTTGACTAAAAAACATCATTTTTGACTCAAATAAGGATAAAAGTCATATACAAACATAATATATGGAGGTTCAATGTAAAATGATATAAATCATAAAATCTAAATTTATGTTGAGAATAAAAAAGGTTTATTAAAGTACTCATATACAAGGTAAGGGTTATAAAAGGTGTAACAATAAATTCCTAAAATAGTTCAGATTGTTCTTTTAATAACTGCGCTTGTTTCCGGGAGATAGCGGCAGGAAAATGATACAAAAAAAACCCCGCTTAAGAGCGGGGTTTAGATCAATCGAATCTGAAGCTCTTATTTTATAAGAACCATCTTTTTGCTGTCAACAAATGTACCTGCGGTTATCTTGTAAATATAGATACCGCTTGCATATGATGCTGCATCAAAAGTAACTGAATGCGTTCCAGCGTTAACATATGTATTTACCAGTGATGCTACTTCTTTACCGGTTATATCATATATTTTCAATTCAACATTACCTGCAGTTGGAAGTGCAAATGTAATATTTGTTGTTGGATTGAACGGGTTAGGATAGTTCTGCATTAAGCTGTATGCAGAAGGAATCTGGCTAACCGGGTCATTGATCCCGACAGGATTACCGGTCATTTTAGTGATTGTACCTGTTGCGCCGGCTGTCCATCCAACCATGCAAGTGTTCGCATCAGTTACAAGACTGATATCGTTCTGTGCTGCAGTCTGTGTATGTGAAAGTGTCCATGATGCGCCAAGATCAGTGCTTCTGTAAATTGTGGTGCCTCTTACATACCAGAAGTCATTTCCTGAGCCTTCGATACCTGAAATTGTACCTGTGCCGGAAGCAGCAAGTAATGCCCATGTTGCTCCGCCATCAAGTGATTTCGACATTGTTGCTCCGCCTACTATACCAACAGTTGCTGAATTGAACTGTATTCCTGTGATCTGGCCTGTAATACCGGTAACAGTTGCAACTGTCCAGTTTACACCAAGATTTGTTGAACGAAGAACAGTATTCTGTCCTGTTCCGAACCACATATTATTACCTGTGATCTGGAGACAGTTATTTCTTCCGTCGCCTGTTCCGGCTATGGTTGCCAGTGAGGTCCATGTTGAACCGCCATCAGTAGTTTTAAGCATTAGCCAGTTTCCAGCAAGTACGTCACCGAAAGCATAACCGTTTGTTGCAGAAACCATTTTAATTGTATTTATAAAGCCGCCGGCTATAGTATAAACCTGTACCCAAGTTGTGCCGCCGTTTGTTGTTTTGTATATGAATGTTGCACCGGGTGATGTTGTTACATATGCAGTATTTGCATCTAATGCTTCTATATTATAAATATCGCCTGTAATTACACCAGGATTCGGGTTACCGTTGCCCCATGTAACACCGCCGTCAGTTGTTCTGCGAACTACTGCGCCTGCTCCGGCTGCCCAACCAACTAAATTGCTGACAGTTTTAACTGAATATAGTAATGCTGTTGTTCCTGATACCTGGTTTGCCCATGTATAGCTGCATACTACTGGTGCTGCTGCTGGTCCTAAAAGTCTTATTAAATCCACACCGATAAAATCGCTGTTTAAGCCTGAAGGTCCGCCGCCTGCAACCCTGTAATTGATCGCAAATCTGCCTGTTGCTCCAGCAGTTGGAAGTATATATCTGCTTTCAACCCAGCCGGCTGTTGAAACTTTGAATTTTCCTAATTCTACAAAACTTCCTGATCCGGGAACTGTATCACCGTTGGATGCCCAGTAAACACGAATTGAATCGGGGAAAGTTGATGCGTCCGGAGACCTTGAGTAGAATGAGATTGTATCGCCGGCTGCACCGTTCACGTTTGGTGAAATTAACCAAAGGTCAATGGTGTTGGTACCGGTTACACCGTTGAAGTTTGCCGCAACATAACCTGTTGCAGGTCCTTCAAAAGCGTTAAATACTGTTGAGTTGCCCTGGAACCAGTTTGGTGAAGTTCCTGCAGGTCCGCTAAGCGGTCCTCTTTTTGGTTTCCAGCCTCTGATGCGTAATGCAGTAGTATCATTTGCTCCGTTCATATCGTCAACAAATTTTACTATTTCATCATTCTGCTGTACAACGGGGTTAACTGAATTATCGCTTGAGGTAACTGTTCGTGATCCGTATGGATCAGAATAGATCAATCCCAATAAAAAAATACCGATAACCATAAAACTAAAAACTAGAAATGTTTTCTTCATTTTCTGTTCCTTTTCTGATTAAGTTTATAAAAGCATTATATATTAAATTGTCCGATTTCATGTCTTCACATGAAATTGAATACTTTAATCCTGGTTGAATTCATTTTAGAATTTTAGTAGTAGGTGGATCAGTCAAATAGAGTAATCTATTTGTGTTGTTGGTTGAGGGACTTGAGGTAAATAAACATGTATAGTTTTGTAGAGTAAAATAAACAGGTTAATACATCTCAATGAACTGGCTTGTCCGCTGAATCGACTTTAAAAAAATATCCAGATATTACTTTAACAAATATAAATAGGTTCTACTCTATTTATTTATGACATTTGTTTTGATAAACTATGATTTTTATCCGAACAAAAAACTCCACAAATTTGTGGGGTATAAAAAGTCACATTCGATGAAACTTCTGATATAGGTACAGGGTTCCCTTTTTAC
>JABFSP010000118.1 GCA_013140565.1 Ignavibacteria bacterium | reverse complement strand
AATGCTGTCGTTGAGAACTTCCGTGATGTAAAAATCAGCTGGTTAACCGCTCTGGGAAATAACAACAAAGGTTTTGAAGTGGAAAGAAATCTTAACGGCTCTGTGTGGAAAAAGGTTGGCTGGATTACAGGGAATGGTAATGTTACCAATCAATCAGTTTATAGTTATACTGATAAAAAACTTGATATAGGAACTTACTATTACAGGCTGAAACAAATTGATTACAACGGAAACTTTGAGTATTTCCAGGTAAATGAAACCATCCTGATCAATTCACCGGGGCTATTTAATATATCACAGAACTATCCAAATCCATCCAACCCGGTATCAACAATTGAATACCAGATCCCGGAGGTTTCTAAAGTGAGTTTGAATTTGTATGACGTAAAAGGAAGTAAAGTAAAAGAACTTGTAAATCAAAATCAGGAACCCGGGTATTATAGTATAAAATTTGACGGAAACAGTCTTGCAAGCGGTGTCTATTTTTACACAATAGTTGTACAGGCACCCCGTATCAGTTATACAGAAACTAAAAAAATGCTTTTGATAAAATAGCAGCGCTATTTTGAAACCTTGTTTCTAAGGCTGATAAAATAATTTCAGTTAAACATCTTAGTCATTAAACTACAACTCAAAGTAAGTTAATATTGATATATGAGCCAGATAAGATCAATAAGTATTGCAGTATTAACAGCCTTGTTCTTTTTGTGTTTGCTTGCAATGAGCATACACGGCAAGTCTGTTTAAAATTATTCAAGTTCACTCAATTTTTCGGGGGTCCACCCTTTATGCCGGATATCAATTTGATTCAAGTCTGTTTCTTTGGCATAATACCCACTATGATACTTACTCTATAATATATTACAAATAAAGAATAAATCTATAATTCATGGACCTTATCAAGAAGCCATGCTTTAGCAAGTGTATCGGTAGCTGTGATTTCCCGGCATATACCGGCTGAGTTTTGCAGCGAATTCTTAGAATGATCTTTACTTTGAACGAAAACAGTTAATTTATTTACCAGGTTAATAAAATTTGAAAAAACTTGTTTGTTGCGGGGAGATATTTTATTTTCGTTTCGTAAAAAATGTTTAGCGGAATCTATCAAATAGCGCAGCTCTTCAAAATGCTTTAATTCAAAGCTTGTAATAATTTCCCATCTTTTGATATTAAGTTTAGCAACTGAGTCGGTATATTTTATTCTCGAGATATATTTACCGGCATCTTTGAAATTTTTCAATTTTATATAGTATTCAATTAACGCGTGAAAGTGGAAATTTTCTTTAACTTCAGGCTCCAGCATATCTTTATATTTTTCAATGAAGCCGGACGCCCACTCAATTTCATTGTTCTTCAGTGCGGCTATCGCTATATTTTTATAAAACGTACCTCCCATTCTTGATGTATTATTTGTGTTATATATTGCATTATCCAGCATAAAGCGATATGTTTCAAACTCATGTTTTGCGAAATCTATTGAACCCTCATTGTATTTCTTTATGCAATAATTACCAATTGCCAGAAAGAAATTATATTTTTGTTCGATACTTAAATTGTGAATGTTATCTTCAAGCAGTTTTTTCAAATCATAAAAATGCTCGTTCCCGCCGTCATAAATAAGCATAAATGCATTATAATATATGCTAACCCTGTAATCCATTTCCACCGGGGAGCTTTTGTAATACGCTATTACTTTTTTAAGAAAATCATTATTGTAATCTCCCCCATGCTCATACTGCCATATAATTGAACTATAATTGTTATTGAAGATATCCGCGAAATACCCCATTGTTAGGTTTTCATTTGCCAATTTGGTGCTTGCTGCGTTACTGTAAAATATATCCTGTTTTATCAAATAACTTTGTTTTGATATTTCCAGAAGGTATTTGTTATAATAATATTCCGCTTCTCCTTTTTTTTCATCTATAATGCCTTCAATTGTTTTTATCTTTTTCTTAAAAGAGTTTTTAAGTCCTTTATCCACAAAACCTTCAAGAAGGTTTATAGATCGTGATCCTGTTTTCACATTATATATTTTCAGTTCAATGAACTTTTCTGCAAGTTTGCTTAAATCGTGAATAAGGTTTTTCATAGTTCCGTAATTAAATTTGTTATCCGGGAAAATTTTTTTATAAACATTCTCTCTTTCAAGTTGTTTCGAACTGAAATCCGGAGCATGTTTGCGAACAACCTCCCAAAATTTTATTACCGCTGATTTTTTGTTGAAGTAAGGTGAACAAACCATATCGTTAAACTCTTTGATCTCGCCTTCGCTGAAAGACCTTAATATTTCAATTAATGAGCTTTTTATCATAATTTGCCTTTGTTTTCCGGTGAAAGATAATGCTAATTTTCTTTAAAAAAGAAGCAAAAAGAACAAATTTTCGAAATACAGGCAATGAAAACTATTTAAAACTTTCTTTTGCCTTATTCGAATAGTTAACTAAATTCGTAACTGAATTTCCAAATTATAAGTCAGCAAAAGTGATTTCATTCTCTATATTGTCAAACTTCAGCGGGTATGTATGCTATTATGATTTGACTAAAAAAATAATACTAAAATGATAAGTAAATTAAAACTCCGAATATATTTTTTTGTTTTTTTATCTTTCTTAATTATACATAGTGTTTTGAATGTTGAATATTGTTTTGCGCAGTTCCAGCAGGATCTTCGGCTGACATAGGACCCGTTTCCTTCATCTACTTCATACAATAACGCAAGATGTATTGCCGCA
>JABFSP010000106.1 GCA_013140565.1 Ignavibacteria bacterium | reverse complement strand
GAGTAATGTAAAAAACATAATGTCTGAATTAGTTCAAATAAAATATATAAACACCCACCAGAAGAAGCATTCAGTAGAAAATCCCGATATTGAAAATAACCGCAGGCCTGAATGGCTGAAAGTTAAGCTTCCGACCGGTGAGAATTTTACTTACCTTAAAGAGCTTGTAAGTAAAAAGAAACTGAATACTGTTTGCGAAGACGCGCGCTGCCCGAATATGGCGGAGTGCTGGCACCGCAAGACTGCTACATTTATGATACTTGGAGAAGTCTGCACACGTTCATGCGGATTCTGCTCAGTTAAGCTTGGTAAACCCGATGCAATGGATTACGATGAGCCGCGCAGGGTGGCTGAATCAGTGAAAGAGCTTGGATTAAAACATGCGGTAATAACATCTGTCGATAGGGACGACCAGAAAATGGGAGGCGCTGATATTTTCGCAATGACGATAAACCAGATTCGCGAGCTTTCACCTGATTGCAGAATTGAAGTTCTGATTCCTGATTTCCGCGGTAACTGGGAAGCGTTACAGCTTGTTATAGATGCCAGACCCGATATATTAAACCACAACATTGAAACAGTGCCAAGGATGTATCATTATGTAAGGCCGCAGGCGGTTTATGAAAGAACACTTGAGCTGCTGAAAATAGGAAAAGAAAAAGGGCTGATAACAAAAAGCGGATTTATGGTTGGACTTGGTGAAACAGATGATGAGGTTTATGATTTAATGAAAGATCTGAAATCAGTTAATTGCGATATTGTAACAATAGGTCAGTATCTAAGACCCACAAAAAGCCATTTGCCTGTTCAGCGATACGTTCACCCTGATATTTTTAAGGAGTACAAGCTCAAAGGCAAAGAAATGGGTTTCCGTCATGTTGAATCAGGTCCGCTGGTAAGAAGTTCTTACCACGCTGATGAACAAGCGGTTTAGTTTTTTTGTAAAGCAGAAAAGTAAGTTAAATTATACAGGAGCATTTTTTATTGCGTAAATTACAGATAGTCCTTTTATTGATCTTTTCATTCCAGTTATCAGGTGTGCTGTTTTCACAAAAGCTGAACCCGGAAACAACGGAATACCGTTACTGGATATTTTTTAAGGATAAGGGCGATTATAAACCGGGCGATATACTTTCTCCCGGAAGCGAAGGCTACAACATTGCAAAAGCTGAACTAACCCAAAAGGCGCTTTGGCGCAGGTCAAAAGTACTTGCACCTGAGCTTGTTGTGAACTATAATGATATTCCGGTTAAACAGGAATACATTGATGCAGTTGTAAAGCTTGGATTAACAACGAATGCAGTATCCAAATGGTTCAATGGCGTAAGCATTAAAGCTAAAAAAGATAAGCTCGATGAAATAAAAAAGCTTCCCTTTGTTGAAAAGATTGAAGGCGTTGGCTTTTTGGAATTCGTAAAAGTTACACCAAGCGGTAAAACTGTTAATGAACAGGATAAATATTATTCGGCTAAAACGAAATTAGATTACGGCTACTCATATTGGCAGAATGAACAGATAAATGTACCTAAGTTACATGATTTTGGCGTAACCGGTTACGGAGTAACCGTGGGCATGTGCGACGACGGATTTAACTGGCGCAAACATGAAGCGTTAATGACAAGGAATGTAAAAGGGGAGTACGACTGGATATTCAAAGATGATTCAGTGCAGTATCAAACACAGCCAAACCAGATGCCGGGCGATAGTTATGACCAGGACGGTCACGGTACTTCAACAATGTCAACATTAGGGGGATATTTTCCCGGGCAGATAATAGGTCCCGCATTTGATGTTGAGTTTTATTTAAGCAAGACCGAAGCCGGCGCAAGCGAGACACCTGTTGAAGAGGATTTCTGGCTTGAAGGGGTTGAATGGATGGAATCACAGGGTGTAGAAGTTATTTCAAGTTCATTAATATATAAACCGTTCGATCTGCCGAATAATCAGTATAGCTACAAAGATATGAACGGCAAAACCACGGTAATTGTAAGGGCTGCTGATCTTGCATCAAAGCTTGGTGTGGTTGTGGTTAATTCAATGGGCAATGAAAGCCAGACCCAGCCGCCAAGTATTGTTTCACCGCCGGATGGCGAAAATGTAATTGCAGTCGGCGCAGTTGATAGCGCAGGCAGAATTGCGTATTTCAGCTCAAACGGTCCGACAAGCGACGGAAGAATAAAACCTGATATAGTTGCAATGGGCGTTGATGTTTATGCAGCAGCGTCTTATTCATTTACATATGATACAGCAGGTTATTCATACGTCAGCGGTACATCATTTTCGGGTCCGTTAACTGCGGGAGTTTGCGCGCTGATACTTTCGGTTCACCCGGAGCTTACTCCATTGCAGGTATTGGAAGCATTGAAAATGACTGCCAATAAAAAAGATTCACCCGGCAATGTTTACGGCTGGGGTTTGATAAACGCATATAATGCTTCATTATATTACGGCATGATTATCAGCAACAAACCTGAAATTACCGACGTTGGCGATAACCAGAGTATTTCAATTAGTGTGCTATCGAATAATAATATTTTAGCTGAATCAGTAAAGATGTTCTATTCAATGAATGGCGGCGAGTTCACAGAACGCCAGATGGTGCTAACAGAAAAATCAGGTGAAAATAATTCCGGCAAATATACTGCGACTGTTCCATTTGATATAAGAACGGATAATGTTAAGTTCTATTTTTCAGCATCAGATGATAAGGATTCACGTACCGCTCCGTATAATGCAC
>JABFSP010000337.1 GCA_013140565.1 Ignavibacteria bacterium | reverse complement strand
GGTTCTGCCAAATGGATTTTTGAGTGATATCTTCGTTGAACCGGCAATTGAATATCTTAAGAAGAAAAACGCAGATGTAATTATCAATAAAAATGTAAGTGGATTTAAATTTAACAATAATAACATATCTTCACTAATACTTGAAGATAGCACAGAGATTAAAACCGATTTTTACGTAAGTGCTGTACCGTTCTTTAATTTTAAATCACTGCTTGGTGAATCATACCAGAAATATTTTAGCAGTCTGAATGAACTACGATCATCACCAATAGTTAACATTCACTTAAAATTTGATAAAGATATAAGTCATATTTTTGCATCAAGTTTTATCGGATTGTTGGGTACCTCATCGCAATGGGTATTTAAGGTATCAAATGACCAGGTTTGTATTGTCATCAGCGCTGCGGAAAAGGTAGCTGAAATGA
Organism: Ignavibacteria bacterium; assembly: GCA_013140565.1. Taxonomy (GTDB): domain Bacteria; phylum Bacteroidota; class Ignavibacteria; order Tepidaquicellales; family OLB5; genus OLB5. The sequence goes on along the minus strand of JABFSP010000337.1, from coordinate 8,863 downwards.
CCAAGGAAGAGATAGCCAGTCTTGCCGAAAATGAACTGAAAATGTGTGTTACTGAATTGAAAAGTCATAAAGTCACAAAGGCAAGAGTAATAAAGGAAATGAGGGCTACTTTTGTGCCGGATAAGGAGTCATTAACAAACAGACCAGCAGCAAAAACCAGCCTCGCAAACCTCTTTTTAGCAGGTGACTGGACAGATACAGGTCTTCCCGCAACAATAGAGGGTGCTGTTAAGAGTGCAAGAAGTTGTGTAAATGAAATTGAAAAGCAATTAGCAATTAGTTAGATTAATAAATAGTAATTTATAAAAGTTTTAAAAGAATCAGATAAGTAAACCAAAAAATACCTAAAGGAAGGGTAAAACTATGGGACATCAAAATCAAAACGAAGATACAAACGTGGTAAGTGCACCTGTTGGTATCAGTTTGAAGAAAACCGAAAGCAAAGAAGCTGAAATTCAGCGTCTGCTGCTTGAAGAAAGAATGCGTCTTGAAAAAGAATATGGCGTTGAAGCTAAACCCATAGATCATTTCAAAAAACCGCTTGAAACTACTTTCACAAAAGACCAGAGAGCAAACACTACCATATTATTTGGCGGTTTGACCTGGAAACATGAGAAATTAGTTAAAGGTGTGTTACAGGGTCTAGGCTACAAAGCCAGTGAGATCCCTACCCCGGATAAAAAAGCCTTCCAGTTAGGTAAGGAGTATGGTAATAACGGACAGTGCAATCCGACTTATTTTACTGTAGGTAACTTAGTACAGTACCTGCAGGAGCTCGAAAAATCCGGGATGTCAAAAGAAGAGATAATCAGTGATTATGTATTCTTCACAGCCGGTGCATGCGGACCCTGCCGTTTTGGTATGTATGAAGCTGAATATCGTCTTGCTCTGCGTAATTCTGGCTTTGATGGCTTCAGGGTACTGATATTCCAGCAGACCGGCGGTTTAGAGCAGGATGAAATGGAAGCAGGTCTCGAAATGAATCTAGACTTCTTCCTCGGAATATTAAACGCTATGAATATTGGCGATATTATTAATGACGTTGCTTACCAGATAAGACCGTTTGAAGTCAACGCAGGTGAAACTGATAAAGTACTTGCTGAATGTATGGATTTGATGTATGAAAGAATGAAAACAAAAAAATATTTTGATTTCAACAGCAAGATGGGTTCATTTTTGAACAAGGTTCCCGGCTCAAATTATATTCAGAGATTTGTTGACCAGGTTATGAGCGACTATTATATTGAAACTCTCACTGAGATTAGAAATAAGTTTAACGAAGTGAAAGTTGACAGAACCAGAGTTAAACCGATATGTAAAGTTACCGGTGAATTCTGGGCGCAGACCACTGAAGGTGACGGAAACTTCAATATGTTCCCCTTCCTCGAAAGAGAAGGCGCACAATTACTGGTAGAGCCTATCGCAACATGGATACTCTATATGCTTCACCAGGCTAAGAATATGTATCACGATAGAAAAGGTATAAAAGAAGGCGAAGACGCTCCAAAAGCTTTCCAGGTTCTTAAGAAATTAAAGAACTTAACAGATTACAAAAAAACTGTTACTATACTTTCAATTGCTGAGAGTGTTTTTGACCGTGAATATAACAGGATAAGAAAAGTATTCAATGGCATGCCGCATGAGCTTGCAAACCAGCTTGAAATGCAGAGACTCGGCCACCCATTCTACAATTCAAGAGTTGAAGGCGGCGAGGGGCATTTGGAAATTGCCAAGAACATTTACTATGTGAACAAAGATCTTTGTCACATGGTGCTCTCGCTTAAACCATTCGGATGTATGCCATCAACACAATCAGATGGCGTTCAGTCAGCAGTTACATCAATGTTCAAGGATATGATATTCATTCCTATTGAAACGTCAGGTGAAGGTGATGTTAATGCTCATTCAAGAGTGCAGATGGCGCTTGGCGAAGCAAAAGCTAAAGCTAAATTAGAGTTCAAAAGAGTAATTGATGAAACAGGATACTCAATTGAAGAAATAAAAGCTTATGTGGATGCAAATGATTACCTGCAGAGGCCGTTCTATCATGTAGAGCACAGAAAAGGCGTAATTGGCGTTGCTGCTAATTTCGTTCTTGATGTATCTGATAAAATGAAAAAAGACGGGATCAAATCTGTAGTAGCAAAAACAGAAGCTGTAAAAGCATAACTATTGTTGAACTAAGAAATTAATTATTATATGACAAATAACGTTAATAATAACGGTAAATCACCACTCTATATCGGGTTCGATGTCGGTTCAACAACTGTTAAAGCTGTTGTAATGGATATTGATAACGATAAGATACTATGGTCTGATTACCAGCGCCACGATACCAAGCAGCCTGAAAAATCACTTGAGCTGCTTAAGGATTTCGAGGATAAACTTGGTAAAGATGCCCTCGAAGGCGCAAGGATATTTATAACCGGCTCAGGCGGAAGCAATATTGGCCGTTTCCTCGGAGCTAAGTTCGTTCAGGAAGTGAATGCTGTATCACTTGCGGTAGAAAAATTCTACCCAAAGACACTTGCTGTAATTGAGCTTGGCGGTCAGGATGCGAAAATTATTGTATTCAAAGAAGACCCTGAAACCGGCAAAAAGAAAAAGATCCCTTCAATGAACGATAAATGTGCCGGCGGCACAGGGGCGGTTATTGATAAGATCAATGCTAAGTTAAAAATTCCCGCAGAAGAACTTTGCAACATGGGTTATTACGGAAAGAAGCTCCACCCTGTTGCCGGTAAATGCGGTGTATTTGCTGAAACTGATATTAACGGACTTCAAAAATCCGGCGTTCCCGCAGATGAGCTTATGGCAAGTCTGTTTGAATCGATAATTCAGCAGAACATGTCTGTGTTAACACGCGGACATACATTAAGACCTGAAGTACTGCTTTTGGGAGGTCCCAATTGCTATATTAAGGGAATGATGGACTGCTGGAGGGCTAATATACCCAAGATGTGGGATGAAAGAAATGTCCCGTATGATAAGACTGTTCCAATTGAAGAACTCATCAGGGTTCCCGATAACGCGCAATACTTTGCAGCTATCGGTGCAATTGAATACGGCAAAGAAGAAGAACTTGAAATTGGCAGATATAAAGGCTACAGCGATCTGGAATATTACATAAATGTAGGCAGAGCCGAAGAGAAGAAAAAACTGATGAAGCTCTCAGGCGGCGGCGGTCTGTATAAAGACCAGGATGAACTTGATACTTTCAAGGAAAAGTTCAAAATTCCTAAATTCACACCGGCAACATTCAAACCGGGTGAAGTTGTAAGGGGTTTCATCGGACTTGACGGCGGTTCAACTTCTACTAAAGCTGCGCTGATTTCTATGGATAAACAGGTTCTGGTAAAATCCTACCAGCTTTCAAAAGGTAATCCTATTGAAGATACTGTTGATATCCTGCAGAAACTTCATGACCAGGTAAAAGAACAGGGAGCTACCCTAGAAATACTTGGTATTGGTACTACAGGTTACGCTAAAGATATCCTGAAAGACGTTCTGCATGGTGATGTTGCACTGGTTGAAACAGTTGCTCATACACAGGCAGCGCTGCACTTCTACCCAGATACCGACGTAATTGTTGATGTTGGAGGACAGGATATTAAATTAATTATTCTTGACCAGGGACGCGTTACTGATTTTAAACTGAACACACAGTGTTCAGCTGGTAATGGTTACTTCCTTCAGTCAACAGCCCAGGGCTTTGGCTACGCTGTTGAAGACTTTGCTGATATCGCATTTTCAGCTAAGCAGTACCCTACTTTCGGGTACGGCTGCGCGGTATTCATGCAGTCTGATATAGTTGATTTCCAGCGCCAGGGATGGAAGCCGGAAGAGATAATGGCGGGACTCGCAAACGTACTTCCTAAAAATATATGGCTGTATGTATCACAGATCCCCAACCTTGCCAAACTTGGAGAGAATTTTGTGCTCCAGGGCGGCACACAGCATAATCTTGCTGCGGTAAAAACACAGGTTGATTTCATTACCGATAGATTTAAAGGCAGCGGAATTGAGCCGAACGTGTTTGTTCACAAACACACCGGCGAAGCCGGGGCTATTGGCTGCGGTATTGAAGCTGCTAGGCTTTATGAGAATGGTATGAGAACACAGTTTATCGGGCTTGAAAAAGTCGCAAGGATAGTGTTCAAAACCACAAGGGATGAAAAAACCAGGTGCTATTTCTGCAAAAATAAATGTTTAAGAACATTTATTGATGTCGCAACTGACGAAAGAGCAATTCCTTTTGTAAAAGACGAATCTATTGTACTTCCACAAGATAAAATAGTTAATCCGGATTCCAAGGTTCCGCTTGTTGATGGCACCCAGAGACTTATTATCGCAACCTGCGAAAAAGGCACCGTTGAAGATTTAAGTTCTATGAAAGATATCAAAAAGGGACTGGATGCAATAAAGGATATAACGCCAAACCTTGTTGAGTATGCAGCAGTTGAAGTATGGAAATCACAGTCACCCAAAAAGGTGATGGATGAAATTCCCGTACTCAGCAAAATGGACGAACTTAAAATGAAGTTCGATAAGAAAGCCAAAGAAGCATTTGAGACACGCGTTGAGCTCATGAAAAAGCGAAACAAAGTTGTTATCGCAATGCCAAGGGTACTTAATATGTATGCACAAACCCCGTTTTACACCGCTTATTTTGAATCACTTGGTGTAAACCCGGGTAATATCATATTTTCAGAATATACAAGTGAAGAGCTTTACAAAGAAGGTGCAAAACGCGGAGCAATTGATCCGTGCTTCCCTTCAAAAATTGGTATCCCGCATATTCATAACCTGATCTATAAGATCCACAAGAAGAAAAAAATTGATTACATCTTCTTCCCTATTGTTGATACTATACCTTCAGATCTAATATATGCGCAGCAGCATCATGCCTGCCCCACTGTTACAGCAACTGTTGAAGCCGCAAAAGCCGCTTTTATAAAAGAAAGCGATATGTTCAAGGATGCCGGTATTGAATATGTTAATACATATTTATACATGACAGAAAAGAAACTTTGCGCAAAGCAGATGTTTGATGAATGGAGTCCGAAGCTTGGGCTAAGCAAGGAAGAAAACGACCGCGCTATTGAACAGGCTTACTGGGCATTGGATAAATATCACGTTGATATGCGCAAAGAGGCCCGTAAGGCTCTGGAACAGCTTGAAAAGGATAATAAGATAGGTATTGTGGTGCTTGCAAGACCTTATCACAACGATCCGGGTCTGAATCATGAAATACTCGAGGAATTCCAGAAACTTGGATACCCGGTGTTCAATCAGGATTCATTGCCTACTGATGATGATATCCTTGAAAGACTGTTTGGCGATGAAATTAAGGCCGGACTCATAAAAGGCGGCATGGATGTAAGCGATGTTTGGAAGAACTCATACAGTGAAAATACAACACGTAAAGTATGGGCTGCTAAATATGCAGGACGCCATCCTAACCTTGTGGCTTTGGAGCTTTCATCATTCAAATGCGGCCATGATGCCCCGATTTACACTGTGGTTGAGGAGATCGTATCAAACAGCGGAACACCGTACTTCTCATTCAAAGATATTGATGAGAATAAACCAACAGGTTCCATTAAGATACGTGTTGAGACCATTCACTACTTCCTGAAACGTTATAGAGAAGATATGGTTGTTAAAGAAAAGAAAATACTTACAATTGAAGAGAAGATGAAGGAATTTGAAGAGAAGATAAGGAAACAGTATGAGCTTCAGGAAAAACTTGATGTTATTCACAAACGTCAGGGCACCGGAAAATATCATAACGGCAGTTTGAACTCAAACGCTGTTGATATTGACCTGAGTAAAGTTAAAAAAACTGAAAATTCAGAAGTAAAAGTTACTGAAGAATTAGAAGCTTAAGAATTAGATAAGTAATATTCAAATCAGCCGGTTAAGCAATTAGCCGGCTTTTTATTTGCTGAAATTGTATAGTTCTACTTTTGTTGGTGCAAGGTAGTATGTTGTTCTTTCGTTCATCCTGTATGTTTTTTTAAGATTATCTATGTAATTATGATACTGAGAAGTATCTACTGCGCTGTAATCAAGCACAACCCAGAATCTATTTGGATTTTGGGTTGAAATTGAATCAAGAACCTCATTCCACCCATAACGTACGTATACAGGATTTGGCAGCTGCAAATTTTCCTGCTTCCTGTAATAGTTGATCACCCAGCCGTTAAAGTGGGGTTCAACGTATATCCTGTCAAGAGGTTTAAATTCGGTGTTAATTTTAGTTATAAGTGACCTGTAATCATCATTCTTGAAACCAAACGAATAATGTATATTTATCCCATAGATATTTATAGCTACCATAACAGCTATTATGGCAGTTGTAAAATATTTATTGTTCCATTTTGTAAGTCCATAAACTACAAAGAATGAAATATATGGCACCAAAATGCTTAAATAGCGGTAAAATTCAATCCTTTGCTTAAAGGATATCAATCCTGCAAGTATTAGTGGAACAAATAATACCAATAAAATCAATTTGGGGGAATCTTTTCCTGCATTTTTTCTGAAAAGTACTCCTGCTAATGAAATTACCAGCACAATTGCAGCGAAATATGTTATGTACTTCACAATTTCCAGGTTTGAATAGTAGTAATATAGCCCAAGGTTCAGGTCACGAATGTAATTTACATATTCATGCATAACCAAACTTAAGGTTTGTGGTGAGCGCCATGACTGTCCCCTGCTGAAATGTGAAATGAGCTCCGGTACCCAAATGAGATATACCACACCAATCGATAGCAGTAAATATAAATATGCTATGTACTGCTTTGAAATTCTTCGATAAGTATAAATAATATATAATAATTCCGCTGCAAGTATAAAGAAAGAGAAATAGTGTGTATAAATAGCAGCGACGGAAAATAGTATAAATGGAACAGCGTATTTTTCCATAAATATTCTGTGATAATCATGGGGTTTATCCATCAATTTCAACAGAAAATAAACCGAACCTATATTCAGGAAAAGGTTCATTGCCGCCATACGGACTTCCTGCCCATAATATAGATTTAACGGTGAGACCGAATACAGCAATATCACAAGCATAGCTTTAGAAGGCTCTAAATACCTTTTACTGATAGAATAAAGAAAGAATACGGATGAAGAAGTAAATAGTGATGAAAGCAGCCGCATAGCGGCAACGGAATCACCAAATACGAAATTCCAAATTTTTAGTGTAAAATAAAATAAAGGTGGGTGTATATCGTTTGATGTTCTTACAATAATTTCATAAAATGAATCGAGGCTCAAATGCCATGAAAATACTTCATCAAACCAGAGATTTTTTTGTGTGATAAACGCTAAGCGGAGAGCAAGGCAAACAGTAAAAACAAGAATAACCAGGATTTTTTCTGTTCTTGGGTTCATTCACCTATAAATTGAAATACAACTTTACGTGTACGGGGTCTTTCGTCAAAATCAATTAAAATAACCTGCTGCCAGGTTCCCAGGAGCAGTTCTCCATTTACAAATGGTATAGTCTGCGAACACCCGAATAGTGTGGACCGCAGATGAGCATGACCGTTATGGTCACCCCACGTATTATTATGATGATATTTCTTGCCTGAGGGAACAAATTTCTCGAGCATTTCAGGCAGGTCTTTCTTTAACCCCGGTTCATATTCAATTGTGCTTATCGATGCAGTTGAGCCAACCACAAAAACTGTGACGTTTCCGTTTTTAAGTTTGTTTTTTTCGAAAGACGTGTATAGCGCATCAGAAAGATTTACAATTTCACAATCCCCTTTTGTATTAAACGTATGATTTTCAGTAATTATCTTCATATTTCAATTATTTTGAAGAACCTTGGTAATTCAAAACGATGTTTATGCCTTCTAAAACAGTATTTTTCCTGTAAATATGATCAAAATTGACTTTCCTTCCAAGAAACTTTGCCGAACCGCCTGTTACTATTACTCTTAATTTACCTTTATATTGTCCCCTAATAGCTTTAACCAGTCCTTCTGTAGCACATTTCATATAATTTACAAGTCCTGATTGAATTGCTTCAAATGTATTTCTACCTATCAGCGGAGCTTTTACTGAGAGCTTCCGGTATTCTAATAACGGAAGGTTACCTGTATTAGAATTCAAAGCCCTGGATGAGGTCATAATACCCGGAGCAATTATTCCGCCCACAAAATCACCGTTTTTCAAAACCAAATCATATGTATTGGCTGTACCCAGATCAATCATCAAAACGTGACATTTTGCCTTAACAGTATCATATCCATAAACCGCATTGCAAATTCTATCCGGTCCCAATGTATGTGATTTTTTGATTTTAATCTTAACCGGTAACTTAGTTTTGTTATTGATAGTTAAAGGTGAGATCTTAAATTCTTTTCGAATATATGATTTTATAATTTTAAGTGTATCCGCGGATACTGAAGATATGCCGATCTTAATTATCCTGAATTTTTTGCTGATTTTCTTTATAGCTTTTACCAGATCAATTCTATTAATTGAACTGCAATTGTACGTGTAAACATTCCTGCTGTCTTTATAGACGGCAAAATGAGTAAAACTATTCCCTATATCGATTGCGAGGTTCATATATTAATAAAAATGCCTGTATATGACAGGCATTTGGGTAAAATTTTCCGTTTTAGTTCAAAAACTTACCTGCTGATTTCAAGTTTCTTGATCTCATCACGCAGCGAAGCTGCTTTTTCATAATCTTCGCTATCTATTGCGGTTTTTAAGTCCGTTTGCAGTTTATTCATCTTCCTTGTATAAGGGTCAGTTAATTTTTCCTGGGTATCTCCTGTTTCAGCCTCTTTAAACAGATCATCACCAAGCCCTTCTTCATCACCTTCTTTAT
>JABFSP010000094.1 GCA_013140565.1 Ignavibacteria bacterium | reverse complement strand
CATAGATTGCCGACGCATTCTTCAGATGCGGCCCTGTGCCTGCAGTGTTTATCCTTGACCATTGCGCTAACAAAGCTGGATTAGTTAACACTATGTAAAATAGCACTATAAATATAACGTGTTTTGGAGTACTCATTATTATAAATCAATATAAATATCGTAATTAAAGTTTCTTAAATAAACATATAAGGATATACGTAAATTTCCGGCAGGTGGCTGTAAAAAAAGGACACATTTCTGTGTCCTTTTTCCATTTATTCAATTAACTATAATGTAACCAAGAATCTATAACTTATAAAGCCTTTACTTCTGTAACTAATTTCTGCAATGATGCCTTAGCGTCTCCAAACAACATACGGTTGTTCGGATAGTAGAACAGCTCGTTATCAATACCTGCATATCCTGCTGCCATTGAGCGTTTCATAATTATCACGTTAGCTGATTTATCAACATCAAGTATCGGCATTCCGTATATCGGGCTGTTTTTGTCATGTCTGGCAGCCGGATTAACAACATCATTAGCTCCAATTATAATACTTACATCAGTATTAGCCATCTCACCGTTCGCATCTTCCATTTCAAGTAATTTTTCATACGGCACATCTGATTCAGCCAGCAATACATTCATGTGACCCGGCATTCTGCCTGCAACAGGGTGAATTGCGTATTTAACTTCAACGCCTTTTTCCTCTAAGAGTTTTTCAAGCTCATGGCAGGTATGCTGCGCCTGTGCAACAGCCAGACCGTAACCCGGAACTATAAATACTTTCTTTGAATAAGCAAGTAAAACAGCAGCATCAGAAATTGAAATTTCCTTTACTGTGCCCTTATTTGAATCACCGCCTGCTGCCGCTGCATTAGAAGTTCCAAATGCGCCTGCAATAACATTAAACAGCGAGCGGTTCATAGCCTTACACATTATGATCGTAAGTATTGTACCGGCAGAACCAACTAAAATACCACCAGTTAACATTACCTGGTTATCATAAATAAATCCGCCGAGTGCCGCTGCAATACCGGTAAATGAGTTTAGCAGAGAAATTACTACCGGCATATCTGCGCCGCCAATTGGCATTACAAACATTATACCGTATAATACTGCTACTCCAAGTGTAACAAGTAATAATGTGTTATCAGCCTGGTGCTGTATTGATAGGTAATAAGAAAGTCCAACTGCTCCAAGTAATATTACCAGGTTTATGAACTTCTGTCCGGGGAAAACTTTATCGCCGATGTTGCCGTTAAGTTTTCCGAAAGCTATCATACTGCCTGCAAATGAAACGGTACCGATAATGAGACCGGCCATTACAATTGCAACAAAAGCAGCTCCGCCGCCGTGTGAAAAATCATGCCTTGTGTATTCAACAACAGATATTACCGCTGCGCATGCGCCGCCCATACCGTTGAAGAGAGAAACCATCTGCGGCATTGCGGTCATTTTTACTTTTTTGGCTGCTATCCAGCCAACTACTGTACCAATGGCTATTCCGCCAAAGATCCATATAAAATTACCAATGCCCGGTTCAAGGAAAATTGTTCCGAGTATGGCAATTATCATACCTGCTGCCGCGTAAAGGTTACCCCTTCTGGCAGTATCAGGATGGCTCAGCATTTTTAAACCGAGTATAAATGAAACCGAGCCTATTAAGTAAATTATATCAACTATATATTTTTCCATGTCATTTCTTCTTCTTCTTAAACATTTCTAGCATGCGGTCTGTTACTACAAACCCGCCAACTACATTTAATGTACCTAATATTACCGAAAAGAAACCCAGTATAAGAGCCAGGTAATTATCGGGCTCTGCCCTGCCCATTACAATAATAGCTCCCACTATTACCACACCGTGAATGGCGTTTGCGCCTGACATCAGCGGAGTGTGCAGAACCGAAGGAACGTGTGATATAACCTCGATCCCAAGGAAAACCATAAGAATGATCAGGTAAATGAACCTGATATTCTCACTGATAAAGCTTAGTACCTGTTCCATTATTTAACCACCTCTTTTAATTTCTCGTTAATTATTTCACCGTTATGTGTAATACATGTTCCCTTTACAAGATCATCTTCAAAGTTCAGATTTATCTGTCCGTCTTTTAAAATGAGCTTTAAGAATGTTATTACGTTCTTGCCGAACATTTTGCTTGCATCAAACGGGACTGTTGAAGGTAAAAATGATGAACCTATTATTTTTACACCGCCAACGTCTACAGTCTCTTCGTTCTTCGAAAGTTCACAGTTTCCGCCTGTTGATGCGGCAAGATCAACAATTACAGCGCCTTTTTTCATTGCTGCAACTGTTTCCTTTGTGATAAGCACAGGGGCTTTTCTGCCCGGTATCTGCGCCGTTGTAATTATCACGTCAGATTTTACCGCATGGTCATGAATGACCTGTCTTTGTTTTGCTTTAAATTCCTCAGACTGCTCTACAGCGTAACCGCCTGCAGCTTTATCATCTTTTGCGCCTTCAACTTCTACAAATTTAGCGCCAAGCGACATTACTTCTTCCTTAACGGCACTGCGTGTATCAAACGCTTCAACAACGCCGCCAAGCCTTCTGGCAGCACTGATTGCCTGTAAACCTGCAACTCCTGCACCAAGTATCAGTACTTTAGCGGGAGTAATACTTCCTGCTGCCGTCATGAACATCGGGAAGAATTTTGGCAGATTCGCCGCCGCTATCAATACAGCTTTATAACCTGCTACAGTTGCCTGTGAGGATAAAATATACATTGACTGTGCGCGTGT
>JABFSP010000222.1 GCA_013140565.1 Ignavibacteria bacterium | reverse complement strand
AATTTATTCATTTTATTCATTAAATATGATATATTTTTAATTAATTTTTGTTCGGTTTAATCTCAATTTTAGCTATTATTAACAAGAGTTTCAAGGCAGTTTTGGCTAGGTTATAGTTGATAATTGATAGTTTATAGTTGACAGTTTATAATTGATGGTTGATAGTTAAATTGCTGATGGTTTAATCAGTTAAACAGATATATGTTTTTTTGGTTTCAGTTTCTGCAGGTTCTTTCGCAAAATGATTCTCACTTAGAAAGCGATATTATTTTTTGAGCGTTTAGGGAGCTGTTTCCTGCGAATACAGCTTGTTTTTCTTAAGTGTAACTTTCTCATTATGAATTTATTCATGTTGAGAATGGTTTCTGCGTGATAATCATAGTGAGAATGGATTGAAATTTCAGCGCTTTATGAACGTGAAAATTCTCATGATGAATATTCATAGTGAGAAAAAGCGTTTGCTTATTGACCCCGTTGTTGGTTATTTGACCATCAACCAATAAAACAGATCCTTTACCGTTTCTTTCGATGATGTATTTACAAATTTTCATGACTGTTAGATATTGGCGTGTGCTGGTTTCTTATACGTATCGCTCCTACGGAGCTCGACAATGGGGGTATTTCATTCTACAAACATACCGCTCCTAACGGAGCTATATAAGTGATAATGTTCATTTTTTTAACATTCTACTTTGAGTAACGATGTCATTTTTCTCTTTGTTTGATTAATGAACCCCGTAGGCCTACAGACTGGCTTTGACAGTGGTGATATGTTTGTAGAAAATGGTACAGATAAAAACAGAGCTCCGCTCCGAAGGAGCCCCTTTGGGGTAGGAGCGGCATGTTGTATCTCTTTATCGGTAAATTGAACGACTGGAATTCCAGAAATTGGAGGTAAAAAAATAAATTGTTGACCGATTAGAATACACAATTTGCTCTGAATTTGGCGTTATTCCAACCGTTGGGGTAAAAACGCCGAAAGGCTGGAAAATCAGAATGCTTTAGTTCCATGCAATTTTCAGGCTTTCTTAAAATTCGAAAGATTGGAAAACTCCTACTACCGGTAACACGGAAAGAGTTTAAGATATTTAGGTATTTCATGCTAAAAGGGATTAGTTTATTATATGCATTATGCATACAATCGTAATATAATATATGCCAAATGAATTGTCAAGTAAAAAATAATTATACTGCTGCAAAAATGCTACTTAGAGACGATCCGCCACGCGTTGCTAAAGGTAATGCCGGGTCGTCTGTGATGTTAGGTGACTTTTTATGACCCAAATCATTGGTCTGCCTTAATTTATGTTTTATATTTGCAATGATACCGGTAAATATATATTGAAACTTATAAATACCCGAGCCTTGATGCTGATTTTCCGCAAAAAACTCATTTTAATAAATTTTGTGTAATATTAACATATTACTTTAATATTGCAAAAGGCCAAAAAGTGTATTATTTTAATTAAACTTACTCTCTAAACTTTCATTTTTTGAAAGTTTTATTCCTGCGGAAGAATTTAATTAAAAGTTATCATTATGCAAGAAAAAACTCAATATCGATTGAAATCATTCAAAAGCCATTCTAAATTTATCGGTTTAAAGATTATTTTGTTTATTTTGATAACGGGTAATTGTTACGGGCAGAGTATTACCTGGCAAAGAATTTTGAATAATAATTATGGAAGCCTCTATCAGGCACAACAAACTAATGATGGCGGATATATAGCCGTAGGTTCAGTTAGAATGAATAATACAGACAAAATGTATTTGACCAAACTTGATAATGAAGGCATAACTGAATGGATAAAAATAATAGGAGATATAAATACGGAAGGAACATGGGTAATAGAAACAAATGATAATGGATTTGCTGTATGCGGCAGGACTGACTCTGCAGGTTGGAATAAATGCTATCTAGTTAAAACTGACTCGCTTGGTAATATATTATGGCAGAAGATGTACAATGTTTCTGATATGGATAGGGCAAATTGTGTTAAGCAGACAAGTGATGGAGGATTTATAATTGCAGGAATTACCTTTCCACTAGAAATCGGAGTACTTTTTTTGAAAATTGATTCATTGGGAAATTTAATTCTACAAAAAACATATTATTCAAATCAAGAAACTAAAATTATTCGAGAAATAGCATTTACTCAAAATAACATTTATGCTGTTGGAGGATATTCAGCCAATAATCAGACTGATGTTTATTTGATGAAATTAGATTTTAATCTGGATACAATTTGGACAAAAAGAATTGGTGGGAACAACACTGATATTGGCTATAGCTTGGATATTGACAATGCTAATCAAATAATTGTTACAGGTGATTCTAGGTCATATAATGTAAATAATAAATACGAGACATTTGTCAGCAAGATTGATTCAAACGGAAGCGTTATTTGGCAACGAACTTATTCTGGTTTAGGCAGAGAATCATGCAAAACAATTAGAGTAATAAATGATAGTCTCTATGTCGTATCAGGTAGCAGTGATTCTTTAAATAATAATACTAATAAAGCTAAAATCAGGCTCATAGATTATAGCGGAAATGTACTTTTTGAAAACTCATATTTGCCGGGTACAATTGGTGCCGGATTTGAATCAACAGAGTTAACTTCGGATAATGGATTCATATCTTCAGGATATGTAATCCAAAATGGTGCTGTTGAAAATATGTATATTGTAAAATCTGATTCTTTGTTAAAGGCCCAGCCTATTGGTTTATTAAACATAAGCGAAAATATACCGCAAAATTTCAAAGTGTATCAAAACTATCCTAACCCGTTTAATCCTGTTACTTCAATTAATTTTGATATTTCAACCAAGACTGATGTAAAATTGATAATTTATAACTCACTCGGTCAAACAGTGGAAAATATTGATTTTGGTTCACAAAATGCAGGAAGCTATAATTACAAGTGGCATTCTTCGAACATACCCAGTGGAATATACTTTTGTAAAATTATAGCAGGAGATTCATTTAATGTAATTAAGATGATCTTGCTAAAATAGAAATTAATTTTGACGCCTCCACAGACTCCCCACTTTCAAAAGTCTCTGCTCTAAAAACACAATATTATACCATTGCGCCACTGTCAAAGCCAGTTCTGCGACTTTCAGGGCTTGTCTTAAACTCGCCAAGTATTCGATGGGCTTCGCCCATCGCTGATCTATTACGCCCCGTTGTGGCTTGTATAATAGCTTTTCTTAGAGCCGTGGAGCCTTTGCGGCTGTTTTTTTGCATAGTCGAAACCGCCCCAAATCCGGCTGCGCCGGGTATGAGTCTTGATCCCGCCTTTGGCGTGACTTCGAATCTGCTATTGCAGATTCTTGAAAGGAGGGGAGCTGTAAAGACCAATTAAAACGAATATTAACCAAAAATTAACTATTACGGCTTATATAGATTTTAAATTATAAAATTCTTATATTTGTAAGCTAAAATCCATAATTAAGGGGTGATAAAAACTTGATCAAAGTAACACTGCAGGACAATGAATCTATAGATAAAGTCTTAAAAAGATTCAAAAAGAAGTATGAAAAAGCCGGCGTTTTAAAAGAAGTTCGCAAAAGAGGCTTTTTTGTAAAGCCTTCAATAAAAAAACGCATGAAAAAGGCTAAAGCAATCAGAAGAAATAAAAGAACTCTGGCGGAAGAAACTGCGGCTTAATACCGGTTTTAAAGCTAAAAGATTTTCCCCATCCATAACAGTTTTAAAGGATGGGTTTTTTATTATAATCTTCACTTTTTGAAACTGCTAATCACTAATTGTTGTTCTAACATTTGAAATTACAGCAAAAAAGTACTGAGAGCCAAAACAGTTCAGCCGGTAATAATGAACATTCGAACAATCTAAAGCCGTTCATTACGTCTGATAAGATACAAAGCAGGGTTAAAGAGCTTGCCCGAAGTATCAGCAGTGATTATGCAGGTAAGATCCCCATTTTCATCGGGGTTCTAAACGGTTCTTTTATTTTTATCAGTGATCTTGTAAGGGAAGTATCGATCGATGTTGAAATTGACTTCCTGAAACTTTCAAGCTATGGTGATAGTAAAATATCATCCGGCGAAGTGAAGCTGCTTAAAGATCTTAACTGCCAGATAGACGGAAGGGATATCATCATAGTTGAAGATATCATCGATTCAGGTTTATCGATAAAGTATATCAGGGATCTTGTGCTGACAAACAACCCAAGCTCGCTTGAGTTCTGCACACTGCTGATGAAAAAAGGACTGAGTAATTTAACCTTTGATATAAAATACACAGGATTTGAAATTGATAACAAATTTGTTGTAGGCTACGGACTTGATTACGCGCAGAAGTACAGAAATTTGAAAGAGATTTGTATATTAGATCCATAACCTTGATTTACCTGATTTAAGGATTACTGATTGCAGGCATGACTTACTGAACGTAGATAAGGAAGTTTAACAGATTCAAAAGAAATTAAATTCAGTTTAAAGAAAAATATTAGATGTCAGACGATTCCTCAAATAACGGTTCAAACCAAAAGCCTCCCAAAAGAAGGCGGAACGAAGAATTTAACTGGAACAGGGTGTTCAAAGTAGTACTCGGATGGAGCGCTATATTGTTCGGCTTTTTCCTTATTATGATATGGTCTAAATCAGGCGATGGCGGCGAGGTTGAAATTGGTTTCGATCAGTATCAGAGACTGCTTGCTGAAGATAAGATCAAAGAAGCGATAGTTAAGAAGCTTGATAACACTTTCACTTTCCACGGGGTTTTAAAACAACCCGAGCCTCTTAATGTCGGCAGCCGCCAGGTTTCAGGAGATAAATTCTCGGTGCTGCTGCCTTATACAAACATTGATGACGCAATTATCAAAACATGGAATGAGAAAGCAATCGCTTTCAGAATAGAAAAAGAAGATACAAGCTGGATAGGTCCACTAATTGGCGCACTGCCCTGGATACTGATAATAGTATTCTGGATAGTAATAATGCGCAGGATGCAGGGACAGGCAGGAGGCTCCAAAGGGATTTTCTCTTTCGGTAAATCCAAAGCCAAGATGCTTACTGAAAATCAGTTACGCGTAACATTTAAGGATGTTGCCGGCGCTGACGAAGCGAAGTATGAGCTTGAAGAAATAATTGAATTTTTAAGAGAGCCTTCCAAATTCCAGAGATTGGGCGGCAAGATACCAAGAGGCGTATTACTGCTCGGACCTCCGGGTACAGGCAAAACACTGCTGGCACGTGCTGTTGCAGGCGAAGCGGGCGTACCGTTTTTCAGTATCAGCGGCGCTGATTTTGTTGAGATGTTCGTAGGCGTAGGCGCATCACGCGTACGTGACCTTTTTGAAAAAGGAAAGAAGAACGCTCCTTGTATAATATTTATAGATGAAATTGACGCTGTAGGCAGGCACCGCGGTGCAGGTCTGGGCGGCGGACACGATGAACGTGAGCAGACATTGAATCAGTTACTTGTTGAAATGGATGGTTTTGAGCAGAATGCAGGCGTAATAATTATAGCTGCTACCAACAGACCTGATGTACTTGATCCGGCGCTTTTAAGACCGGGCAGGTTCGATAGACAGGTTGTTGTTGATAGACCCGATGTTAAAGGACGTGAAGGAATATTTAAAGTTCACGTGCGTAATATTCCGCTGGATAAGAGTGTATCACTTGAAATACTTGCAAAAGGCACACCGGGACTTTCAGGGGCAGATATTGCAAATCTAGTGAACGAAGCTGCGCTTCTTGCGGCACGCAAGAACCAGAACACTGTAACTATGGCAGATTTTGAAGAAGCCAAAGATAAAGTTATGATGGGTATGGAGCGCAAGAGTCTGATAATAAGCGAAAAGGAAAAGAAGACTACAGCGTATCATGAAATAGGTCACGTACTTGTGGCGAAGATGATACCTGAATCAGATCCGGTACATAAAGTTACAATTATACCAAGAGGCAGGGCATTGGGTGTAACAACTTACCTGCCGATCGATGAGAAGCATACATATTCAAAGGAATACCTTGAAGCCATGATAGCATACGCTATGGGCGGAAGGGCTGCTGAGAAAATTATTTTCAACCAGCTGACTACCGGCGCAGGCAATGATATTGAACGCGCTACCGCGCTTGCCAGGAAAATGGTTTGTGAATGGGGCATGAGTGAAAAACTTGGTCCATTAACATTCGGTAAAAAAGAAGAAGAGATATTTTTAGGCAGGGAAATTTCACAGCACAGAGATTACAGTGAAAATACAGCGATAATTATTGATGATGAAGTAAGGAAAATTGTTAACAGGGGAATGGAACGCGCAATGACGGTTCTTAATGAAAATATGGAAACACTTCACAGGCTTTCGGCTGCGCTGCTTGAAAGGGAAATTCTGGACAGTGATGAAATTGATAAGATAATGCGCAATGAAATACTTCCTCCGTTCGAAAAAATTAAAGTGAATGGTGAAGCTACCAACGGAGTTAACGGAAGCGATGAAAATGTTGATACCGGTATCAAAAATGATGAAGGTAAAACAACAGATACAAAAAAAGATTAACGGAATAATTAAATAATTTTTTACAAATGCCTGCCTGGCAATAAATATACAGGCAGGCTTTATTTTTTGGGGTACTATCCCCGCGCAGGCGGGGATCTCTGGTTAAGATTTTTGATATAATTGTTAAGTTATCCCAGTTTTATAAGGGTTTTTTCTTCTGAATAAGTTTTCTTTGTACAAATATCATGTAGTTTTGTAAATAGAGATTCCCACTTTCGTGGGAATAGAAGCCAAATGCAGAAAGAATACATAAATACTAATTCAACTACTCCGTTTCACGGGGAAATATACCGCAAGATGATACATTATTCATCGGCGTCTATTTCAATCGGGTATTTATTTATTCAGAAGGAAATTGTACTGCTTATACTGGGAATACTGCTGGTGTTAATGTTCGTAGTTGAGTTTGTAAAGTATAAAAGTAATTTTATATATGACCTTTACATTAAGAATTTTAAACATATGCTCCGCGAGCATGAGTATGACAGGAACCGCTTCCGCATAAACGGCGCATCGTGGGTAATATTTGCTGCGATATTCTGCATAATACTTTTCCCAAAGCTTATTGCGGTAACAGGTTTATTGATGCTCTCATTTGCCGATAGCACCTCAGCACTAGCGGGTAGAATGTTTGGCAAAAAGCAGTATGCCCCTAACAGGTCATATGTTGGCACAATTACATTTTTTGTTGTTGGTTTGTTTATAATGTTTCTTGCGCCGAAGTATTTTTATACGGTAACTGAATATACAATTGTTTTGATAGCGGTAATAGTAACTACAGTGGCGGACGGTCTGAGCCTGCCAATTGACGATAACTTCACCATTCCCGTTGTTTGCTGCAGTGTGTTATATTTGCTGTATATAATGTTTTACCCGGGGATAATTTTTTAAAAAACGACCTCACCCCCAAATCGCACTAAAGTGCGATTTTACCCCTCTCCAAAGGAGAGGGGGGTAATATGAAAAAAGAATTTGGGGATGAGTTTAAATAAAATTTTAATTTAAAATTTAGATTCCCGTTTCCACGGGAATAAAAACTGAAGGATATTATGGGCTTAAAATGCGGTATTGTAGGATTACCAAATGTAGGTAATCAACCCTGTTCAATTGCTTAACTTCATCCCAGCAGGCAGAAGCTGCCAATTACCCGTTCTGCACTATTGAACCGAATTTGGGGATTGTAACAATTCCCGATAAACGCGTTGATGAGCTAGTGAAGCTTTACAACTCCAAAAAAATAGTTAAAACGGTAATTGAGTTTGTTGATATTGCGGGACTGGTTGCCGGCGCTTCAAAAGGAGAGGGGCTGGGAAATAAATTCCTTTCACATATCCGTGAGGTTGATGCAATTGTGCACATTGTGCGCTGCTTCGAAAACGAGAATGTAATTCACGTGAATAACAAAGTTGACCCGAAGGCTGATATTGAAATAATTGAGACCGAGCTGATACTTAAGGATATTGAAACAATTGAAGCCAAGATTCAGAAGACCGAAAAGGGATTGAAGACCGGTGATAAAAAAGTTAAGGATGAATACGCAAGTTACCAGGAATTGAAGAAACAGCTCGAGTCAGGCAGACTTGCAAAGTATTACATCAATGAATACAAAAAAACTCACGCACCCGACGATTATAAACATTTGCATGAATTAAATCTGCTGACAGATAAACACGTACTATATGTAGCTAATGTAGATGATAAAAATATTCATGGAAATGAATATTCAAAAATAGTTCAGGAAATTGCAGAAAAAGAAGGCGAAGAAGCAATAGTGCTTTCAGTTGAAATTGAATCGGAACTCTCACAGCTTGAAGCTGATGAAAAAGCGGAGTTCTTGAAAGAGCTTGGCATTGAAGAGCCGGGTCTGGATAAACTTATTCATACCGCTTACCATTTGCTTGGACTTAAAACATTCTTCACCGCGGGCGAAAAGGAAGTGCATGCATGGACCTTTGTGCAGGGCACAAAGGCGCCGCAGGCGGCGGGTATTATTCACACCGATTTTGAGCACGGCTTCATCCGCGCTGAGATCATTAGTTACCCAGATCTTATTGCCAATGGCAGTGAGCACGCCGTGAAGGAAAAGGGTCTGATGCGCGTTGAAGGCAAAGATTACGAAGTGAGAGACGGCGATGTGGTGTATTTCAGGTTTAATGTGTAAAAATTATAATTAAAAAATTTAATTTTATATTTATGAATACCAGATCAATTTTACCGGTTTTGTTCTTTTTATTTTCATTGAATGTATTTGCTCAGCATACAGTTATTGATAAACTTTCCAACACTACTGAAATTAAGGTTGTTTGGGAAGTATCAACTGATAATATGGAAAAAGGGATCGGAGCGGGTCTGCTTTATCCTGAAATGCAGTTCAGCCGTTATGAGTTTCTTGGGGTGCCGAAGGAAAATTACAAATTAAGTGTAGTTGTTCATTCAGCGGCAGGTAAATTTTTACTGAATGATGAAGCGTATAAAAAAGCTACTGGCAGCAATGAGCCAAATCCCAACAAAGACCAGGTTGCTAAACTCATAGGGCAGGGTATAAGCGTTGAGCTGTGTATCGTAACAATGGAAGTGAACAAATGGACTGAGAGTGACCTGCTTCCGGGTGTTGCGATTATTTATGTCGGTGCATATCCCAGGCTGACCGACTTGCAGTATCAGGGGTATAAGTATATTAAGTTTTAATACTGCGGAAATTTTTTTTTACAAAAGGCGCTCTCAAAGCGCCTTTTGTGTGGATTGTCACTTCAGGAGCAATGTACTGTCAAAGCATATAAGAACCCGAAAAGCCGATTATTTGTTAATATCCATAGAAT
>JABFSP010000186.1 GCA_013140565.1 Ignavibacteria bacterium | reverse complement strand
GATTAAGGGAGGAGTAAATTCAAAAAAATGAAATTAATCAAACTTTTTATAATAATTGCAATTTTTGCAATATTTATATCCTGCGGTAAAAAGGAAGAAGCACCAAGGTATGAGAACCAAAGCTCAACCCAGAACGTTCAGCCTAACACTCAAAATAACAGCTCTAAAGATATTGGTAAAAATTGGTGGATAGGGCGATATTCTTTTGATGAATCAGCTAAAAATGTTTCAGGTGACGGTTCTCAATCGTGGAGCTATATCCTGGATGTTAAAGCACTGGATGACGAAAATCTGATAGCCTCACTGCAGGTTGATGGATTCCAGACCATGACAAGGCTTGAGGCAAAAGTTAACGCAACAGCCATGGATATTGAATTTGTTTTTGATAAATACGGCAAGGATAATATGTTTGAAAAATACAAAAAAGGCGACAGGCTTTTTGCTATGATGAGAAATACGGATAATGTAGTTATGACAAACTGGGATAAATTAATGCCCAACGTTGTTACCAATCAGGAAAGCGGTAAAGTAATGTTCAAAAAAATTGCTTCATAGTACTTCCGTATAATTGGAGCATGATAAATTAATCGAAGATCTCAAAAGAGGCGATCCAAGAGCATTGGAAAGCCTCTTTTCCATTTATAAAGATAAGGTCTTTAATACTGCATTGAGTTACCTGCAAAATACACAGGACGCTGAGGAATTGACTCAGGATGTGTTTATTGAAGTATTCAATTCTGCCGGAAAGTTCAAGGGTGATTCTGCCATTTCAACATGGATTTACAGGATAACAGTGAACAAATCCCTTGATAAGATCAAATATCAAAAACGCAGGAAAAGATTTGCAGTGATAACAAGCATTTTCAGTCCTGATTCAGCAGAGCTTGCCATTGATACTCCGGATTTTATACACCCCGGTATTGAAATTGAGCTAAAAGAACGCTCACAGCTTTTGTTTAAAGCTCTTAATGATCTTCCCGAAAACCAAAAAACCGCCTTTATACTTTCCAAGATAGAATTATTGAGCCAGAAAGAAATAAGTGAAATAATGAAAACAACGGTTTCTTCTGTTGAGTCACTCATATTCAGGGCAAAACAAAATCTTAAAAATATATTGAGTAAAAAGTATGATGAATTATATTAATAATTACAGTAGTTTATGTTCTGCGCAGGTTTTTTTAAAAAATGTCGTCTAAAATAATATAGATATGGAACAAAACAAAAATAGAGATAAATGGGTAGAGGACGTACTTTCCAGTACTGAAAATATCAAACGGGCTGAAGCAAGTACATACATTTACCCCAAAATTCTGCACAGGTTAAAGAGTGGAGACAGTACATATAATATTATACCTTTCAAAAGGGCAGCCTTTGGGATTGTAACAGTAGTATTGCTTGCCGTATTAAATATCTTTATTGTTTTTACCTCACAAAATGATCCGGGAAGTAAAGTAATTCAAAATACTGAAAGCTCATTAAATTCATCTGGAGACCAGCTCATTCCATCACAGGTAAATCCATACTTAGAAATTTTAAATAATTAATGAAATGGTTAAAGATAGATTTTTAATTCTGATGATAATTATTTTGTTTGTTTTGAATCTTTTTACACTGGGTTACCTTTTGTTTGAAAGGAAACCGCATCCTCCTGAAATGGAAGAAAGAGGTCAGTTTGAGCAGTTTGAAAACGATCCCGGGAAACGAGATAAAAACAGACCTGAGAGACCTGATAAATTAATAATTAATAAGCTGAAGCTAAATGAGGCTCAGGTAAAACAATTTGAAGAGCTTAAAAAAGAGCACCGCATGCAGATCGATATTCTTCAGGATTCATCGCGCAAGTATCATGATGAATATTTTGGGTTTCTTAAGAATCCCTCAGCAGACAGCGTTAAAGCAAATGCTTTGCTTAATAAGATCGCCCAAAACCAGGTAGAAATTGACAGAACTACGTATTCGCACTTTGAAAAAATAAAAGCAATTTGTGACCAATCTCAAAAAGAACTATTCAATAATTTTATTGATGAAATAGCCCGTTCCTTTAAACCTCCAATGCCTAAAAAATAATTTTTTAACCTCCGCAGGGTTTTTGCACCTCCTGTCGTCTAAACCAATAACAGGAATAGACTAACATAAACATAACAGGAGGTGTAAAATGAAACAAAGCAAAGTTGCGGCTACATCAGTATTATTAGGTTTACTTTTTCTGATATTTAACGGAATAAATTGCGGAAATGATACCACAACTAACACTTCTACTTCAACAAGTGAGGCTCCGGCTGTATATCAGAAAATTTACGGGGCAAGCGATGTTTATGTTGAAGGAGATTATGTTGTTATTAAAAGCAACGGCAGACCCGAACACAAGAGCCCATATTACCTTGGCACACAATGGGAAAGCACATTATACGAAGCTTATAACGGACCAAATCCAAATTTTGTGCTTAACCCAAACAGGATTGCTGAATTCAGCATGACATTTAAGATACCGCTTAATCCCGCAGAAAATACAAATCATCCTTCTACGCCTATGGGTCCAATTGGGGTTGCATTGAACGGAGTATCATTCTTTAATCAATATGCAGCAGGCGGCGCCCCTCTGACAGGTGAAATTAACTCGTTTGAGCAGTACGGCGGACATCCGCAGCAGCAAGGCCAGTATCACTATCATTTAGAGCCGTATTATCTGACTGCTGTGCAGGGTGATTCAGCTTTGCTTGGATTTTTGCTTGATGGCTTTCCTGTTTACGGTCCGGCTGAAAATAATGAAACAGTAACCAACTCTGATCTTGATGTATATCACGGGCATTTTGGAATTAAGGAAGACTTTCCGCAGGGAATATATCATTACCATATTACGACAGAAGCGCCATATTTAAATGGAGATGGATTTTATGGTACTGCCGGAACAGTTACATATTAAGCTAATGGAGTATTAAAGGATGAAAAAGACTATCATAATATTACTTTTAGGATTACTTGTAATAAGCTGCTCAGAAAATACTGAGCAGCTTGTTAAATCTACTGAATATACCGAAGTCCCTATGGGCGATTCGAAGCTTAACAGGAAAAACAGAATGATATTTTATGATGGATTATTATTTACCGGAAAGCTTATTGAAAGTAACAATGGGAATATTATTTCAGTAACAGAATATAAGAACGGCAAACAGGATGGATTTCAATACACGTATTATTATAATGGTAATGTGAATGAAGAAAGATATTATGAAAATGGGTTAAAAACTGGTGAGCATAAAGGATGGTGGGAAAACGGATATTTGAAATTTATTTATCATTATAAAAATGATGTATTCGATGGTAATGTAAAAGTATGGAATGAAACCGGATTGTTATTTAATGATTTCAATTACGTGAATGGTCAGGAAGAGGGTTTGCAGAAAGCATGGTATGCTGATGGTGAAATACAGGCTAATTATATTGTAAAAGATAACAGAAAATACGGAATTACAGGAGTCAAAGATTGTAAGACCGAATTACCGCAGCTTAGTGATAAATGAGAAAGGAGAATTATATGAAAACTGTAAAGATATTCATAATTGTTATATTCATACTGCCATATATATCCGGATGTTCCGGAAATGAAGTAAGCAAACTGCCATATTATAATACCCCCGATTTTACTCCAGAGTGGTTAAGCAAAAAAGATGCTGAGAGAATGCATGTTATTTCGGATTTCAGTTTTACAGACCAGGATGGCCGGAAGGTATCAGGCAGTGATCTTAAAGGCAAAATTCATATTGCTAATTTTTTCTTTACAACCTGCCCGGGGATATGTCCAACAATGGCAAAGAACCTTTTAAAGCTTCAAAAAGAGTTTGGCAACTACAATGATATCAAGCTGGTTTCTTATAGTGTAATGCCGTGGAGTGACTCAGTCCCGAATTTAAAGAATTACGAAAAAACATTCGGCATGAAGAACGGAATGTGGTATCTGTTAACCGGCAAAACGTCAGAGATATATGAACTTGCAAGGAGATCTTATTTTGCTGAAGAAAAAGCCGGATTTAACAGTGATTCAACTGAATTTTTGCATACTGAACATGTATTACTTGTTGATAAAAACGGGCATTTAAGGGGTATATACAACGGAACGCTTCCGCTTGATGCTGAAAGATTAATAGAAGATATAAAGATCCTTAAAAAAGAAACTTAAAAAGAAGATTACAACAAATTAAGTATGATTAAGAGTCTAAGTGCTTTATATCAGGTCAGCTATTTTTCTTAAAATAGAGTTTTTTTACTTAAATGGAATCGTAAAAAACTATTCAGGATACTGAATAGTTTTTCTTTATTAGAAAAACGTTGTGTTGTTTCTATTACGGGATAACTGTCATATCATACTATGCCTGAGGTCATTTGAAAGAATGTAAAATCCTGATAAATTTGAAAGTGTAAACCAACAACTTTTTGAGGGTTCTATGAACAGAAATTTCTGCACATTTATTATTTGTTTTTTAACAATTGTATTTTATAATTGCGGCGGTGATGACATTGTCACAATCAATACAGAACCGTCTCCGTACGATATTGCAAGTGCTTCCAGAGGTGGAGTGATGTTTGATAAGTTCTGGAGCACAGAGGCAGGGTTTAACCAGAGTGATACCAATTTAGCAAAGTTCAATTCCAGGCCTGATTTCTACAAGTGCAATCATTGTCATGGCTGGGATTACCTGGGCAGATTTGGAAGTTACATCGGCAGAGCCCCGAATACTGATAGACCACGTGTTGCGGGACTGAATTTATACGCTGTATTGCAGACCAGAACTCCCCAGCATTTATTTAACGCTATAAATTCAAACGAAAACAGAAGGAATATTGATTTTACATTCAATACCTATATTCCTGAAGATCCAAATGATTCTGCTCATAAAATGCCGGACTATAGTTCGATCTTAACTCATTCACAGATTTGGGACCTGGTTAAGTTTTTAAAAGAAGGCGTATTGGATGTTTCAGAACTGTATAATGCTTCATATTCCGGCATATACCCTACAGGCTCAGCAGGTTTTTATAATATCGGCAAGGATGGTAACTCTGTAAACGGCTCAGCCTATTACACTACCCAGTGTTCTTCCTGTCATGGTAACGATGGCAAGCTGATATTGATAGAAGGAATGAGTGCAGGTGAATTTACAAGAACAAGACCCTATCAGGTGCACCACAAAATGAGATACGGCCGGATCGGTTCAGCTATGACAGGCAATTCAGATATTTCACCGGCCCAACTAAAGGATCTTTATAAGGCTCTTTCAGATACAGCTGCATTTCCAAATCAACAATAGATTTTATTCAGCAGAAATTGAGAATTCAAAAGCGCTTTTAAACTGAAGCGCTTTTTTTATATAAAAAAAGTGCATCTAAATAAGATGCACTTTGAGCTGACGAATAATGAAACAAACAAAATCAAAAATGAAAACATTTGAAGCCTGAAGCGGAAGAATATATTACATGAAGCGTGAAGCTACTTCTTTACAATATTTTGTTTCCCGGTAAAAACATTTTTTAGCCAATGGCTGTGTGTATATAAATGCAAACCAAAGAAGATAACAAATATCATAGTAAGTGTCAGGTGCAGATTCTTCCATTGTACTTCATTCATTTGCAGCAGGCTCCAGTCTCCATCAGTTCCTTCTGCAAGCATGATCAAACCTGTAGTGAACATTCCAATAAAAGTAACAGCTGAACAGAATTTACATGTTCTGGATGCCGGAAGTATGTTTTTAGCGGTAATAGAAAGATCTGCTTCGCCGGATAGCTCAGCCTTCTTTTTAAATTGAGAAACCGCGTGAATGATAATTGCTGTGATCAGAATTACAAAAATGAGAAGGAAATACATAATTCAACTCCTTTCTTAAATCATCTTTCATCTTGCTTTAACACCGGATCCTGAAGTAGCTATATTATTCTGTACTCGTGAGTTTTAGTTGCAATACAAAATTAAACAACGGTTTAGAACAAAGCAGTGAAAAAAATTCCGGTTAAAAACAACCTGGTATAAAAATCATGTGAGGCTATGACATAAAAAAAGCATAAGCAGCGCTTATGCTTTTTAAAACTGGTTTTTGGCTGTTACTAACTTCCGCCGGTTTGAAAGTAATAGTAATTTTCAGACCAATATACCTTTCCACCCACTGTTCTGCCGGCCTTCCAATAATAATTCCCGAAAGTACTGAGAGGATCAATTACAGTATATGAATTTCCGGTTACGGTATATGCAACGGGGTTTGGAAAGGCCGGATTTACATCAAGCCAGATAACATCGGCTGTGCCGGACCACTCAAAAGTTGTATGAATTGAAACATTAGTATCATTATTATAAGGTTTTAAAATTACCGGTGGTGAATTGTTGATCGGTTTGCTGTCCGTTGCGGAATCACAGCCATTGAGCGAGAAAACGAATGCCGCAAATACTAAAAAAAAGCCAATATACTTCATGATCTTTCCCCTAAAAATTTTGATTGTGTTCTAATATAGTTATGAAAAGAACAAAAAAAATGATAGTTATTATGTTATAAATTAACCTGTATATGTTAGGAAAAACAGCTACGTAATTTGACAGTTTTCTTACAAAAATCGCTATTAATTTCATTTGATTCTATTGCAAATGATTGAAGAATATTCCTTATTTTGCAGTAATAAATCGTTATCTGTTATGAAAAAAAATCCTGATTTTGATGTCGATAAGGCTCACCATTGGTTTGGAACTGAATTCAACAATGGAATTTTTCCTCTGCTTGATAAAGCTGACAGGACTGAGGAAGAGACTGAAACAATGATACAAATGGCATTTGCATCAACTCTGCACTGGAGCAGTTTTTCAGGCGGTGCTATCGCCAACAGAGCAAGGGGTGAAAATATGATCGCAACAGCATTGGTATTTGCAGGCAGAAAAGAATCAGCCATTCATTATGCAATCAGAAATCACGATATTGTTTTTGGTAATTTGGATAGTGTTGCGGATTTTGATATTTCTTATGCCTTAATGGTTATGGCAAGAGCTTATGCTTTGAATGAAAGGTTAGCCGAAGCAGAACAGTATTATCAGCAATGCCTTGATTCAATTGATGAAATTAAGGATTCAGAAGATAGAAAGATAGTTGTAAACGATCTGAATAGCGGACCCTGGTACGGCATGAAGTAGGTTAGTTTTTTTTCCTTTTTTACCAAAATTCATAAGAAACTTAAAAAGTAACTTGAAAATTCATTTGACTACCCTTAATTTATAATAATTTGGAGAATTCTACCTGATCCATAATTATTTTACCTGAAAGTTCAATCATAATTAGTTTTATAAATTTTATAGATCTTGAAAAAGATTAGACTATTCATAATTGAAGATAACAGGCTTTTGCGTGAAGGAATAAGCGCATTGCTTAAAAGAGAACCTGATATGAGTGTTCTTGCAGCAATAGATGAAAGGGATCTTGATATTAAATTTATTGCCGATAAAAAGCCGGATATCATTTTGGTTGATCTGGGATTATCACAATATAATAGCCTGGATCTTGTCATAAAGATCAAAACAGAATTCCCTGTCGTCAAAATTATTATTATGGATCTTCTTCCTATACATGAAGATATATTAAGGTTCATTGAAGCAGGAGTTTCAGGCTTTTTGATAAAGGATGCTACCATTGCTGAATTTATTAAGACTATTAGACTGGTGATGAATGGTGACAATGTTTTGCCAAGTAAGCTTACAGAATCCCTTTTTTCACAGATTATAAACATTGCTGAGTCAGAGCCCGCAGCAGAAAAAATTGTTGATTCGGTAAAAATGACAAATCGTGAGCGTGAAATAGTAAATCTGATTTCTCAAGGCCGCTCTAATAAGGAAATAGCGTTTCAACTTAAGATTTCAATATTTACAGTAAAAAGCCATGTACATAACATCCTCGAAAAAATGGCTCTTAATACAAGGCTAAAAATTGCAATTACCGCCGGCAAAGTCCCTCCAGCTGAAAAATGATTTGGTCTCATACGGTTTTTCCACAATTTCGGTTAATATTAATATGATACAAAAGGACTGGTTCTTTATTCAACCTTTTGGAATATTGAAATAATTTATCTTACTTGCTTACTTTTGTATACGAAAATCATATTTTTGAAAATAGAACCGTTAATTGCTTTTTATTGTTTGAATATAAGCAATGTGTATATGTTGAGCGGGATTGAATTTTGTATACATTGTAACAGGAAGATAAGAAAATTAAAAGAAAATAAGGAATTCGCAATAGTCACAATAATGGCCAAGGGCGAAATTTTGGTGGCTGTAAAAAGTCACTATTGCTCATTAGAATAAGCGGAAAGGCAAGTTTAGTTTCCGGAAAATGATATTTTGTACAATTATTCACAGACCTGGCATATTACAAAGGTAATTATACAATCTATATATGGTTATCATTACAGAAGTGTGATGATGGGCACAGAAGTTGAATAGTTTTAATCACAAATTATAGCGATATTACAACAGATATATACTTTTTTAAATTTTTAATTCAAAACTATGTTAAGATACAAAGCAGATATAAAAACATTGATTTACATGTTTTTAACCTCAGCCCTTTTTATTCTTCAGTGGACTGAAATCGGAGTACATCCGGCGACTTACATTATTTATTGTTTCCTTTCGGTATCGGTAGCAGTTATTACGCATAATCACAACCATGTTAGAATATGGAAATCTGATTTTTTGAATACTTTGCAGGACTGGTGGTTAACTGTATTTTATGGTTTCCCGGTTTTCGCATGGATCCCGACTCATAACAAAAATCACCACAAGATGAATAACCGTATTGGTGATTACACGATTACGTACAGGTTCAGCGAGAAAAATAACTTCCTGACCCTGCTCACTTATCCAACAATCAGCGGATTCTACCAGCAAAAAGCGATAAGGGAATATTTAAAACAGCAGTATACTACCAATAAAAAAAGATTTTTACTTTCAATTGCGCAATACGTAGTACTTGTTGCGTGGATAGCAGCTGCATTGTTCATCGACTGGCGGAAAGCATTATATTTTGTGATCATTCCGCAGCAGATATCTTTATTCAGCGTCTTGATATTTAATTACGTTCAGCATGTACACGCTAATGAAGAATCAAAATGGAATCACTCCAGGAATTTCACCGGCTTTTTGAATTTCCTGTTATTTAATAATGGATTGCACACAGTTCATCATGAAACTGCGGGTCTGCACTGGAGCCAGGTGCCCGCTGAGCATAAAAAAGTTGAGCACCTAATTGATGATTCACTTAAAGAGAGAAGTTTCTGGTGGTATATCTTCAGGAATTATGCAATGGGATTCTTTAATAAGAAATACAAGACAGATTCAATGAGGCTGCAAAGAATAGAAGCTGAAAGAAGAGCTCAAGAGGAGCAAATGCAGAATAACACTGCAG
>JABFSP010000255.1 GCA_013140565.1 Ignavibacteria bacterium | reverse complement strand
AGTAAAAACACCAAATTTTCTGAAAATTATCTACAGGGAATTTACAAACTACATAATTATCAACACTTAACCCTTTCTCAATATTGCCAAAAATGATGAAAATTTCAATCATATAAATTGTAGTTTCTAATTTATATATTTGAGTGAAATATGAATTATATAGACCAGAAATTCAACAAAAAATCTCAAAGGACAGAATTTTTAATACCTTTATTAAACATTTTATCTGATTCTGTTTCTATTATAAGCGCTTTCATTATTTCATACTGGATCAGGTTTTTCTTTGCACCATTCGTAGATTTACTTCCATTTAACGGCGAAATCCCTCCACTCACAGGTTATATAATTTTTGCAATTGTTGTTTTGCCGGTGTGGCTCTTGATCTTTCAATCAAGAAAAATGTTCAGACCAAAGAGAATTGTATTCATTTTTGATGAATTTTTCCTGATCGGCAGACTGGTAACATTTGGTATCATATTTTCCTTTGGCCTGATATTCTTTTACCGTGTTTTTCCGTATTCAAGGGTAGTTTTTGTTTTGGTATGGATAATCTCTATCATCCTGATCACGATAGGAAGATATGTTGTTCTAAAATATGAAAAAACTCTGTATAACAAAGGCAAAGGGTTAAAGGATACTATCTTAGCGGGTAACAATCAAACTGCACTTGATATATATGATCAGTTTGCTGAGCACAAGTACGCCGGCTTCAATATCATTGGCTTTGTTGAAGAAAATCCGGGATCTTCAAACGGCGCACTTCCTGATAAGCTGAAGCTCGGCACGTATAATGAAGTGGTTGATCTTGTGCAAAAGTTAAATATTGAAACAGTCCTTGTTACCATACCTTCTACTGAGCATGAAAAACTGTTTGAAATGATGAAGACTTCTGAAGGAGAAAATGTGGAATTCCTGATGGTACCGGATTTCCTTGAGGTTATTACTTCCTCGGTCAGAGTTCAGGAAATAGACGGTATCCCGTTTTTGAAGATAAAAAGTATTCCCATGAACATTTGGAACAGGATACTGAAGCGGGCTTTCGATTTTTCTTTTGCTTTCGCTGTCATGTTCATAACTTCGCCCCTTTTTATCCTGCTTTCTTTGATTGTGAAATTCACTTCAAAGGGTCCTGTATTCTACAGCCAGGAAAGATTAAGTATGACCGGAAAAAAATTCAGAATGATCAAGTTCCGCTCAATGGTTGCGGATGCTGAAAAGAATACCGGGGCAGTTTATGTAAAAAAAGGCGATTCAAGATATACGCCAATTGGAGAAATACTCCGCAAGTATTCGCTGGATGAACTTCCGCAGTTTCTGAATGTGCTGAAGGGTGATATGAGCATTGTTGGTCCCAGGCCCGAGCGCGAATATTTCATTAACCTTTTTAAAGGAAAGATCCCCAAGTATCTTGACAGGCACCGTGTAAAATGCGGAATTACCGGCTGGGCACAGGTAAACGGTTTGAGGGGAAGCGATTCATCAATTGAAAAAAGAATTGAATATGATATTTATTATATTGAACACTGGTCAATAATTTTCGATCTTAAGATAATTATTAAAACAATAAAAGAAATGTTTTTTAGCAAGGCGGCTTTTTAAATGATTGAAGTAATCCTTTTTTATGCTCACGCGGTCTTTTTTGTGTATATATTCGCTAAAAATTATGTTGAACAGACGAAAGTAAGCGCGTATTTGAGTACTATATTTGTAATAATTATTTTTACCGTAGGGTGGACATTCTCTGCTTTTGTGATAGGTTTCTTTATTCCTGATGCGGGGCTGACAAGAGTACTGACGAAGGCAGCATTTTCGCTGGGTTTGCTTACATTGCTTGAGGTGATCTTCTATAAATTCTATTTCGCAAAAAGTAAACCGCGGGAACAGATGGTCTGAACTGATCTAACTTCTAATTTACTGCAACATCACGGGGCAGAATAACGATCGTGATCTTTCTTATCTGTACGCCTGATTTTAGTGAATAAATCCCGATAACCGCTTCACCTTCTACACCCTTTGATCTGACTTTAACGCTGCCAGAATACTCTCCGTCGGTGAGTTCTACCAGGTTCCTGCCGTCTTCAATTACAAACTGAACATCAACCTTGCTGAATGGCACTTTAAAGCCAAGCAAATTAACCCTTTCAACATCGATCACTATTTCAGAATTCACACTTGCTCTCAGAACTTCGGGCTTAAAATTTACTTTAACATCGGTTGAAGTAAATATGACCCTGTCAGCAACAAGTACAAGCAGAATTAACGCAAGTATCCATACAAGTTTTTTATACATTTAGAAGTTCAGGGTTAATTTAATAAAATTTCCTTAATTCAATCAGAATACTTTTTAATCATCCCCGAATTTCAGCTTTACATTTTTAGGAAGTTCTACTTTGCTTTCCGTATTCAGCGGTTTAGCGGGCTTTTCCGGTCTTTTTTCGGTGCTGAGCCTTTTAATAATTGTTTCATCTACTATTTTTGCCTGTATTATATCATCTTCAACCGGTTTGCTTGAATCAGGATCCGTAATAAGAAGATTAAGCATTGGAGTTGCCTGGAAATCTTCGGAGGAAATTATACTGACATGTTCAAATTCTTCAAACAAACTTCTTTGACCCGGAATCCTTTTAGGCTTAAACGCGGGAATCCTCGTCTTTATCCTGAACTCCTCTTTATCCTCATCGTTTACTTCAATATTATCTCCTGCTTCTTCATCCTTTTCTGAAAACATTTTTATTTCATCGTCGGTCCTGCTTGTCATATCAAGCTTTTCTGAAACTTCCCTTGCCTGCTGTTTTTTCTTCAGTTCATCGTATTTGCCGGTTTTATATAATCTTTCCCTGGTTTCATTAACCTTCTCTACTATTTCGTTTTCATCAGATTCTAATATCTTATTATCCCTTATTTTGAACTCACCATCAAGCATTATATCTGAAAAATTATGCGAGGTCAGGTTATCAACTACAAAATCACAAACACTTTCGTAAGTAAAATCTTCAGGAAAGAACTGGAATCTGGGATCGGAAATATCAATAAATGCGAAAGTAGCCGGTTTATTAATGCCTATCATGTAACTGCTGTCTCCATCAGTATTACTCTCAAAATACAGCTGATGAGGCGTTTGTGTAATGGAATTCAGCAATTCAGGGCTTGAAAGATTAAGCTCCCTGTACTTATTCCTGAAGAGCCGCATATCTTTTAATATATCTTCACCAAGCCAGCCTGTGGCAATTGAAAAATTTATTCCGTGCCCGATATAATCATCGATCGGAAAATAACGTGATGTAAAAAAATTCAGATCCCGGGGACAAATGATTATGTTTGCTTTACGTTCCGTGATAATTTTCATATCATTGTAATCAAGGTACAACGGATTAATAAGCGAAGTATGGTTATCTATCAACCCGTATTCATCAAACAGAGATATTACCGATTTGTGAAATGTTTGTCTGAACTGGTCGGTCACATCTTTATTAACCGCCACTTCAAGGAAGAGGCTGCTCAAATTATGGTTTTTAAGGTCTGTGATACCTGAAATATCATATACGGTAAGCAAATTTTCCTGGGTAACATAAAATGCAGGATTCAGATATTTAAAATCCCTGATAGTGTTCACATCCTGTTTTATGGGATAACATACCGAAATGCTCTGACCGGTTTTTCTCACTGCGTTTGTTATCGGGTTCAGATGATTGATATCTTTGCGCAGCGAAAATTCATTTATATACGCAACCCCTGATTTTAATGAACGGTTAAATGAATAATTATAAATATTCTGCAAGTCATTTGTAATACTCTCGCCCTGAAGGTCCTGGTACATGTAATTGAATATCAGGTCAGTACAAAGATCTTCCTCAGCTTTTTCATAGTGCCTTCTTTTTAACAGGTAGTGCAGTAATGTTCCTTCTGAGCGGAGGCATGAATTAACCAGCGGGGGCATTATTAACTTATACTTACAATCAATAATTTCGGCTGTGCTGCCGTGCTGCTCTATCCATTTAGCAACCTTACCGGCTCCCTTCGGGGTTGGTTCAGCCATATCGGTAACTTTGTTATCATTGATAAGCAAAGAATACCTACCGAAGTCATTATTCTTATTGAATGTTAATACGTATGCGTCTTTAAGTATTTTCAAAGGTCTTCAATTTCAAATTTTTCGTCAATAATATATTTACTTTTTGTAAGTGTATTTTTACCGCCAGCTGCTAATGCATATTCAAATCCTTCTCTCACGCTTGCTGCGCCATACTCGCCTTTAACATTCACTGCTATGAATCCAACCTGGTAATCGTGGTCACGGTTTACATGAGAAAGGAGATTAAGTTTGATTACGCGTTTCACGGCGTACTCACACGCTTCCTGGGGCGACATTCCCTGTGCCATCATTTCCACAACCAGGAAACTTCCGCATGCCCTTACACACTCTTCTCCACGTCCTGTTGAAGCAGCGCCGCCAACTTCACCATCAACGTAAAGCCCCGCACCAATAATGGGAGAGTCTCCAACCCTGCCATGCAGTTTCCAAGCCGTTCCGCTTGTTGTACATGAAGCTGAAATGTGTCCGTTCTTATCTATAGCAACCATACCAATGGTATCATGGTTGCCATCATCATTAATGCCAAGTCCGCCGGATTTTTTTACTTTATACTCATCAGTATGGAATTCCTGCGACCTGCCGTAGAGCCCTTTTTTCCATTCAATGTATTTCTTGATCGAACCTTCTGTGTGCAGAATATCAGGCTGAAAGCCGTTTGTTATGGCAAAATTATATGCGCCTTCGCCGGCAAGGCAAACATGTTCAGTCCTTTCAAGTATCAGTCTCGCAACTGAAACCGGATTCTTAATGTGCTCAACGCAAATTACTGCCCCAATGCGCGCTTTCCAATCCATAATTGCGGCATCAAGTGTTACCCTGCCTTCGGCATCAGGCAGACCGCCGTAACCAACACTCAGTACATTCGGGTCATCTTCGGCTACTCTAACGCCATGTTCCACCGCATCCAGCGAAGTACCGCCATTATTGAGAATTTCAACTGCCTTTTCATTGGCGGCAATGCCATGCTTCCATGTAGATATTACTAATTGTTCCATATCTACAAATATAATTAAAACTGTGATATATATAAAGAAATCGGGAAATAATACATTCTTCCCGAAACCTATGTATCTCCTATTGCACAATTCATTTTTAAATGCTAAATTTATAATGGTATTACGTCAATTATCCCCCAATTAAATGAGATATTTATTACTATTAGCTTTAATTTTCACTTTTATTATAAATGCTGCCGCAAAACCCGCAGGCAGTTCATATTCACGGGTTGATTTCATGCTTACGCTCTCTGATGGAGTTAAGCTGGATTGCACCAAACTTATCCCAAACGGCACACCACCAGCCGGAGGCTGGCCGGTGGCAATTATCACGCATGGTTACGGGTTATCCAAATTCATTGAGCTGCCAAGCGCGATGGAATTTGCGGATAGTAATTATTATTCATTTGTTTATAGTATGCGCGGGCAGGGTGTTTCAGAAGGAGTATCAAACTTCATAAGTACTATCGAAGCGAATGACCTTAAACAGGTTGTTACATATATTAAAAATGATAATAACACCAACGACAATAAAATTTTTATACACGGCGGTTCGCAGGGCGGGATAATACCGTTTATGGCTGCATGCACCTGGTTAGATGTTAAAACCATCATTACGGATCTGGCATCACCTACACAAGGTTCAAACTGGATAGAGAACGGCGGCATTAAGATGACATTCCTGTGGACATGCGGTTACCCTTCCAATATTGTAAGATACAATCCGCTGGTTAGCAGGTTTAAACCGTGGATATATGCCAACACAAAAGAAAAATGGGATAGCCTGAATTACTATCTGCCGATTGATCGTGATTTTCTTGGGCAGGTTGGCAACTGCCAGATACCAATACTGGTGCAGAACGCATGGCAGGATAAATTTTTTAATACATATGGAATGATACAAAGCGCATACATATTGCCCTATAACAATATTAAAATGTATTTTGGGGCAATGGATGGGCATGGCAGCGATTTTATTCAGGCAGAAGAAAATTACAAAGACCAGGTATTAACCAAATGGCTTAATTTTCACCTGCACGGAATACAAAATAACGTAATGGATGTGAACCAGAAGTTCACATATGCCTCAAGCCGTTTCCCCGCAAGTAACAGTGAATGGACGTGGGTTCGCAGTAACTCACCTACATGGCCGCCTGCAGGCGTGCAGAATGTGAAACTGTATCTGCATCCATCAAACCAATTGCAGGTATATGGTTACGGCGGCGCGCAGTCAAACGTAAGCTTCACAAATGATGTACTTGACCCGAATGTAACAATGGAGTACCTTGTGAATACAGAGTTCCGAGGTCCGCTGTTTGAGGCGAAATTCCAGAAAGACGAAATTTATTTTGATACACCCGCATTACTTCAGGATGCGACCATGGCAGGTACGCCTTTCGCTTACCTATACTATTCATCTACGGCAAATGAAATTTGCCAGTATAATATGCAGGTTTGGGCTGTTAGACCAAACGGCGATGAAAAGCTTGTTACACGCATTAACTGGACCGACAGGGAGTATTCTGCCAACCAGGTTAAACAAAAATATGTTAACGGGCAGGCATACTCACATGTTTTCCGCGCAGGTGAGAAGATAAGACTGAAGCTTACCAATATTGATAATGTACCGCTGTATGATTTCAACAATGATACTACTGATACATTCTTAAGAACCAACCCGTTCATGCTCCCTTCGCTTAAGGCGGCATCGAACAAAGTTTACATAAACAATAATTCAAAGTCATACATTGAGCTTCCCCTGATAAACTTTGTTATCGGTATCAAACAAATTTCCGCGGAAATACCTGAAAGATTCGGCTTACAGCAGAACTACCCGAACCCGTTCAATCCTGTTACAAAAATAAAGTTCACAGTACCTTCAACAGGTAAGAATAATTTTGTAAAGATCACGGTTTATGATGTAGCAGGAAAACTGGTAACAACGCTGGTAGATGAGAACTTTGCGCCGGGGACTTACGAAGCTGATTTTAACGGAGAAAATTATTCCACTGGAGTATATTTCTATAGAATGATAACAAATGACTATTCAGAAGTAAAGAAAATGATCCTGGTTAAATAATCTTACTTGTGCTGTCGGGTCTTACGACCCGGCAGATGAATTGCAATATACTTTAAAACCTTATGCTCATTGAACAATAATAACTTCCCTGTTCAATTATCTTATCGCTGCCTTTACTGATTATTTTGCCGAGTAACGAATTTATCAATACATTTTTAAGCACGAAGCCTGCAATGGCTTTTATCATTTTGCTTGCCGGCAACAGGTGTTTAATGGTGTTATCAATTGCAAGTATCGCTGCACTCTGAACTGCCATCAGCTTAAAATGCTCTTTCACTGCCTTTATCGGAATAAAGTAACTTGAGTTATGCACTGCGTAAATGCTTAAAAAATCAAATGGTTTAATGTACATATTAGGGGTAAAATTAACAATCGCGTAGCGGTCCCAGAATCCGCCGAACCTGATATTCTGCCTGAATGATGAAACGATGTTGAATGTGTTTTCTTCTTTAATTGTTTTGCTTTTCTGTAACAGGTCAACTGTATACCTGTAAAGCTCAACGCTTCGTATCTTTTCGGAGTTTTCGGGATTAAATTCTTTGCTTTTTGAATCTTCGCGTAAAAGGTATTTTGATGTGTTGTTAGTATTCACCGTACCAATTTCAGTGGATTCCTGAAGCCGGTCCTGGCTTATTACTAAGTTATGCAAACAATAAACAGCCAACAGTATTTTAATAACATGTTTTATCATCTTATTAAACTGTTAATGTATGGTGAATTATTTCCTTAAAATGAGAAATTTTACCCGATAAATCAAGTGTTAATTATAATCCCAAAATGTGCCTTATAGACATAAAAAAAGCCGGATCATAAGATCCGGCTTTTTTACAGCAAAAAAAATTTGCATTACATAATTGAATACTCAGTCTGTATTCCGTAAAACTTCTTTAATAATTCATATATCAGGTAGCTTGAGTCACCAAAGCCGTATGTATAATTATACTTTGACTGGTGTACCTTGCGGTAATCAATTGCTTCCGTCAGGAAGCTGGTAATTTCGGGTTTATCAATAGGAAGCAGTTTCGCGTTTTTCTTCAACACCTCCGGGCGTTCGGTGGTTTTCCTAAGCACACCGCATGGTACATTAAAAAAAAGTGACTCCTCCTGCAGGCCGCCGGAATCAGTTAAGATACAGCCTGCATTTTTAACGTAACCAAGCATCTCAAAATAATCGTGTATCGGGTTCATTATTTTAAGCTTGGGGTGACCATTGCCGTTCATAACCTCATCAAAGCTGCGCTGTATCAGCGGGTTGGGATGCATTAAGTGGAGAATTTCACTGTAACCTGAAATATCATTCATTACGGTATTAAGTATTCTCGCGTAATCTGAAACAAATCCCCAGTTCTCCCGCCTGTGAAATGTGCTGAGAATATAATTCTTTTCCTTTGGTTCTTTGATCTTCTTTTCTTTAATAAGTGTGAATATCGCGTCATTGATAGTGTTACCAATAACAAAAACATTTTCGGGCTTTATGCCTTCTCTTATCAGGTTATCGCGGTTAATGCCTTTGGGTGCAAAATGCAGCGTGGTCATTCTCGCAACCGCTTCGCGCATGAATTCTTCAGGGAACGGGTTCAGCTTATCATATGTACGAAGCCCGGCTTCTGCGTGGAAGACAGGTATCTGGTTCAGAAAGCCCCACAGCGCGCCTGAGAAGGCGGAAGCAGTATCGCCCTGAACTATGATACCGTGCAGGTCTGATTTTTTAACCGACGACTTCTCACCGAACTTTTCATTAAAATCAGTAAGCAGGTGCGCAATAAGCTCATTTAAATCACTGGAGCGGTTTGGTTTTTCCGCGGCTGTAATATCAGGGTGAATGCCTATCTTGGTTAAAATATCACCGGATATTTTCTGCTGCGCAGTATTATAGAGCAAAGGGTAAAATTCATCGGATTTCTTAAGTATTCTGTATAGAACAAACAGCTTCAGAATTTCTGGTCTGGTACCAAATATGATAACAATGACCTTTTTCCCCTTCATTTCTTCGGGATTTAAACCAATATTTATATTTTCTGCCATATATTTCTTTTCAGATAACAAAGATAACTAACCATAAATTAAGATAAAACGAAGATTAATACCGTTTTGCCGTGAGAATATTGTGAGTATTTTTGAAAAAAAAGAGGCGACCTATTTTCAGACCGCCCCCGGATACCATGGTACAAAAAACTTATGTATTAAAAACTTCTTTGTGGAGCGTGATGCTTTTGCTCAATAATGATCGGTTGATTCCCAAACAACTTTGTTCTTCATGTTCATAAATACTTTTAACGCCCTGAATGTTGCGAAGAAGTTTATCAGGTTATCAAAGTTCAGCCTTATTAAGCTGAAGAACGCGTACTTCAGGCCATACCAGCTGTAAGTGAATATAAACCGGTGCGCAAGGCGCCATACCATGAAGAAGAAACACGCCCACAGAAAGAACCATAATGCAGTGTTCTGCTCTACCGCTGATTCAAAAACCCTGATGCCCAAACCGAAACCAAGCAAATAAAGTAAAAACAGCGCGAATACAAGATTGCTTAACAGTACCATAAAGTTACTGAATATGGTTTTCCTGTCACGCATAAGGAAGTACTTTGTTTTTAAGTTACCGCCCCATTTATGCATCTTCCAGTTCTGGAAACATATTCCCGCTGTCCATCTGGAGCGCTGTTTAACGGCAGCCCAGAATGTGTTGGGGAAATATTCACCCGTAGCAACACGGCTGTTTGGATTATTTTTATCTATAAGAAGATTTATATAAGCTGTTTTATAACCCATTTTAAAGAGTCTTAATCCAAGCTCGTAATCTTCTGTCAAGTTAGCTTCGTTAAATACCTGCGGGTAATGCGCGTCAAGATTCATAAAAATTTCCCTGCGGAATGACATTCCCGTTCCCGCAAACGGAATGAATACTTTTAACGCCTGCCTTACAACCAGATCTTTTGAATGCACTTCGGCGAATGCGTCGCAGTACGTTCGGTGAATGAACTTACCCCTGTCATCTTTAATTGGCACAACAGGTATCTGCACGGCATCAACACCCTGGTGCATTATCAGGAAGTTATCAATTTTTAATGTTAACGGGTGTATAAAATCTTCGCTATCGTGGATAGAAATGATATCAAAGTTCTTCCCGTTATCTTTTTCAAACCTTTTTATTGATTCATAAACGTTGTTAAGGTTATCAGCCTTTGTTG
Source organism: Ignavibacteria bacterium (assembly GCA_013140565.1). Taxonomy (GTDB): domain Bacteria; phylum Bacteroidota; class Ignavibacteria; order Tepidaquicellales; family OLB5; genus OLB5. Next base: position 31,174 of record JABFSP010000255.1, on the reverse strand, counting down.
TAGGTCCGTCGTGTGAGTTCACGCATATTACAACTTTATTGTTCTTTTGCGCAATACGTTTAACAACTTCAAGCGTCTTGGTATCATTGGGGTAAATACCCACAAAGATAGTGAAGTTTGAGTATCTCATTTTGCTGAGCGCATAGGTCAGTGTTCTGCCTATAACTTTATATTCGCGCCACGCGCAGATAACAAGAGCAATATTGTTCTCACTGGCTGCCAGTACTTCGTCAACATTCGGCAGGCTCCTGTTATATTTCCAGCGGTTAAACCAGTACAGCAGGTCAACCATTACATCATCAATACCGCTGATAATAAGCAGTATCGAACAGATCCAGAGTAATACTGTGAAAACTTCTTGCATATAATTTTATTTAATTTGCTCTAATATCGTTTTGTTAAAATAAAACATTTCCATTACATTTACTTAAAGCGCAGCCCTGTAATTGAACACGAACCCTGCTTTTATCTGGAATGAATTCTTCTTATCGCCAAAGAAGTACATTTTATAGGTCGGCTCAACAAACAGCACCGGGAAGACCATGATGTTAGGCTTAAATCTTATTCCCGTGCCTACTTCAAAATAATTGTTGTAATCAAGTTTTCTGCCGTCAAACTGTCCCGCCTGGAACAGGTAATTTTCAACGTATGAATAACCGCCGGTATGGAAACGAAGCACCTGCTGCAGCATCCCCTGAAGGAATGCGTTTTTATACTTATAATCATACATCGCCGCATAATATATATCTAAGTACATACTTGTTTTGGATGATGACTTGCTGCCTACGTACACTTTTGCGTCGCCAAAGCGGTTAAAATAAACCAGCATTGGTTTAATATTAATTTTATTTGAATCAAGATCTATCTGTCTTGTATATCCAAGCCTTGCTTCAAAGAACAGGTTCTTCATGATAAAGTATCTGAAGAACAGACCTATTTCCACAAAGCGGTCGTTGTAAACAAGCGCTTTTGTTGAGCGTGAGTCAGTATATACATCAAGATACGGTCCCGCGTAGAATCCGGGTCCAAGCCTGAAGTTAACATGCCCTACAAGATTTGCGATGTAATTTTCCTGGAATGAATCGTAGAAATTATGGAAGTAAAGATCTATTGATCGTTTCGAAGTTCCTGCAAGCTCATCTCTTAAAACCAGCGAAGCTGATTTTGACTGTTCCTTTTCCTGTGAATCGGTTGTATGGCTGCCTACGTAATCAAAATGCTTGAGCGAATTCTTGTAATTTTTCTTATCATAATAAATGTAGGCAAGCTGCATACGTGTTTTGGTATCACGCGGTTTTTCCTTTAGATGAAGCTCAAAGAACTGCGCCGCTTTGGTTTTATTTCCGTTGTTATAGTAATAGTGACCTGAGTCTGGGTATGATTGGGATGAACTGTAAACAACCTGGTTGTTGGTATTATTATTGCCGTTTGCCGCGTCAATATTTAATACCATTTGTTTGGACATCTGAAGCTCGGTTTCGCTTGTGGAGTTTTTGCTGACGTAATCAAACTGCTCCCTTGCTTTAGTGGTCTGTTTTGTATCCATATACAAAAAGCCAAGATCAAGCCGAACCTGGTAATTTGAGGGATCTGAAATAATATATTCCTCAAAAAAACCTGCTGCCTTATCTTTGAATCCTAATTTTTGATAATAATACCCGGAATCTGCGAGATTTTGAGCGTAGCTTACAGAGGTGGCAATAATTGCCAGCAGAAGAATCGGGAGTAGTTTCTTTAGCATAATATTCTTAAATGTTTGTAAATTAACCTTTTCTTTAAAGTTATACTTTATTGCAAAGCCATTAGTGACTTAATAATATTTGCGCATACCCCCAATTACAATAATAAGCATTTTTTTCCTAAAAACAAACGGTTTTTCATTTGGGGATACTAAATTAGGGTTTATCGTTAGTGTTCTCAATACCATTAAAACGGTATATATGCCGAAAACAGGTTAATTATTATAGTGTGTTTTTCTCCAGAATTGCTAAAATTCAATAAAAATGATATTTTTGTAGATGTCAATCACAACATTTGCCATTGAATCATCATGCGATGAAACCTCTGCGGCAGTTCTGCAAGATGGCAAAGTCATTTCAAACATTATTTCTTCGCAGTGTTTCCACAAAGAGTATGGCGGTATAGTACCTGAGCTTGCCTCACGCGCCCATGTACAGGTAATTGATGAAATTGTAAACCGCGCGGTAAATGAGGCAGGAATAAAAATAGATGAAGTATCTCTTATTGCCGCATCACAGGGACCCGGTCTGATCGGTTCACTGCTTGTTGGATACAACTACGCAAAGGGCTTCGCCCTTTCACGGGGGATACCTTTTATGGGAATTGACCATATTGAATCTCACCTGTTTTCATGCTTCATAGGCAAAGAAGAAGTTGAATTTCCTTTCATCGCGCTTGTAGTTTCAGGCGGGCATACAATATTGTTTCATGTTGAAAGTTATTTATCATATAAGATACTTGGCAATACACACGATGATGCCGCCGGCGAAGCGTTTGATAAAGTTGCGAAAATGCTGGGACTTGATTACCCCGGTGGTCCGTTGATAGATAAACTTGCCGCAACAGGTAACCCTCACTTTCATAAATTTCCTAAATCAATCATTAAAGGCAGTCCGTACGATTTTTCCTTCAGCGGAATAAAAACATCAGTGCTTTATTTCCTAAAGAACAATTACGCAACTGATAAAACAAATCTGCCCTTGAACGATATTGCAGCTTCATTCCAGGCGGCGGTAACAGGCTCACTGATAGATAAAACAATTAAGGCTGCGAAGGATCACAGCATCAAATCAATTGCGGTCTCGGGCGGTGTTTCGGCAAACTCAGGACTCAGAAACGGGTTCTTAAAGTATGAAAATGAAGGCTATAGCATTTACTTCCCCGAAAAGATATATTCCACAGATAATGCCGCGATGATAGGCTATAACGCGTATTTGAAGTACAAAGCAAACGGCAGCAAAGCCGCACTGAGCAATGAAAACCCTCTGCTGGAAAAAGCATATGCAAGATTCCACTATTAGCATTTTAAAAACAATTAATGCCTGATAAAAAACAACAAAGAGCGGTAATAGAAGTAGATGAACAGCTTCTAAGCGATATATCAGATCTTATCGCAAGCGGCTCGGATACACTTCTCAAAAATATCTTAGCTGATATTTACCCGGCAGATATTGCACTAATTATAGATAACCTGGAATCCGAGGAAGCACTTTCTCTCTTTAAACTGCTTGAGGATGAAACGCAGGCTGAAGTGATAATGGAGCTCGGCGACTACAGGCGGGATGAGATACTTGACCACCTTTCAACCGGCGAAATAAGTGAGATCGTTGGCGAAATGGATTCCGATGACGCGACGGATATTATAGGTGACCTTGAAGACGATAAAGCCGAAGATGTGCTTCAGCAGATGGAAGCCGAAGACTCAAGCGAAGTAAAAGAACTGCTGAGTTATGAGGAAGATACCGCCGGCGGTATCATGCAGAAGGAATTTGTCACGGTTAATCTTACCGATTCCATAAACCGGGCAGTTGAAATTATCCGAGAAGAAGCCCCTGATAATGAACACCTGTACCATGTTTGGGTTACTGATGAAAAAGGAAAGCTGCGCGGCATTGTATCGCTTAAAAAAATAATTGTCGCTTTAAATACACCTTCAGTCATAATGGCTGATATAATGTCAACAGAGGTAATTTCTGTTGATGTTGATACTGACCGTGAAGAAGTTGCATCGATAATGAGGAAATATGACCTGGTTTCTTTACCCGTAGTGGATAAAGAAGAACATATAGTCGGCAAAATTTCATTTGATGATATTGCCGAAATTATGGAAGAAGAATTTTCTGAGGATGTGGCAAAAATTGTCGGTTCTGATGCAGAAGAACTTGAAAGTAAATCCCCATTCCAGATAGCATGGCTTCGCCTGCCATGGGTTTTAATAACCCTTGGCATTCAGTTCCTTGCTGGAATTGTAATTAACTATTATGATGAGACTTTGGCAAAAGTCCTGCTGCTAACATCGTTTATGCCTATAATATCAGCTATTTCAGGCAATACCGGTCTGCAGGCATCGGCTATGACAGTACGCGCGCTTGCAACAGGCGGCATTACATTAAGCAGGTGGGCTGAACCCGTAAAACGTTCATTACAGATAAGTTTGATTATAGGCTCAATTTGCGGATTGATAATCGGACTCATAGGCGCCTTCTGGTTCGGCAAAGCTATATTCGGACTTGTTGTAGGAGTCTCAATGATGATCTCAATTAACATTTCTGCATTTGTTGGCACTACCACTCCCCTGCTATCCAAAAAGCTGGGATTTGATCCTGCCATAACCGTCGGACCATTTGAAACAGCATTCCAGGATGTTGTTGGCATTACAGTTTTTTTAACTCTTGCAACACTTTCACTAAAGTGGTTACTATAAAATAACCGGAAGACTATTAAAAAATTCTTTAAATATCTTTCACCAGCTGATATTGTAACGCAGTCAATGCTGTTGCTGCTTAGCCTTATCTACTTCTATTTTAATTTTAAAATTGGATACTGGTTTGTACTGGCACTGGTTAACCTGTTTTTGATATGGGTAATTTACCGGCTTGTGAACAAATACGAAATACTTGCCGCGAAGTATGGCGAGAACAGGTTAAGTAATTCCTCACCATTAAAACTATTAAGGTACTGGTATGGAGTAGCGGCGATTCTGTTTATTTTTAAGCAGGTGTATATCATTGGGTATGCGCTTAAACCTATGGATTGGGATCCTGTTTTTATGCGGCTGGATTTCGGATTATTCGGTGTGAATCCAACGCAGTGGGCATACAGGTTTGAAAATCCTTTCCTAACGGAATTCCTGCAGATAGTTTATGTATATTATTACCCTATGATCCTCGTCTTCGGTTTGGAGCTGTATTTATGGAACAGGTATAAGGAATTTAAATATACAATTTTTATTTTGTTCTTCAGTTTTTTTGCAAGTTATGTGTTTTACCTGCTTTTCCCTGCAAACGGTCCCCGTTTCCATCTGCATGATTTTTACGCAATCAACACAGAATTGCCCGGAGTTTTTTTAACTGAATACATAAGGACATTTCTGAATTTCGGCGAATCAATCCCGCCAGGTGTGAAAAATCCGCAGGATTTCGTTCAACGGGATGCAATGCCAAGTCTGCATACCATCACTGCTTTTCTGATAATGTACCTTTCATGGAAATTCAAATCGAAGTCGTTTTACTTCTACCTGCCGTATTTTATTTGTATGGTTGCAGCAACGGTGTATTTAAGGTACCACTATGTTGTGGATATTGCGGGCGGTTTGATAATGTGCGTAATTACAATAATAATAGGAATGCTGGTATACAAAAATAAAAATATTATCACATCTAAAAATACCTGAAGACGATACTTTGTATATTATTCCCGGTTAAAGACTTAAATCGTTTTACAGTTCCGTTATTTCCATCCAGCACAAACAAAATAGCACCTGGAGGATTTGATTCACTGGTAAAATACAGTTCATTTGCATTTGGTTCGTATGCTATAGTACTGATACTTACATCGCCTGTAGCCGGATAAATATTTGTAAAACCGATCGTTCCTGAATTAGCAGTCCCAAGCCATACTTCCTTTCCTCCTGCAACAACATAAAAACTGTTTTGTGTTTTGAACACAAGTTTATTTAAAGATGAGAATACTGTAGGTACTGAAAAAGAATCTAAAGTTGTAATTGTTCCCGGATCTACCCTGTAGATAACCTTATTCAGATTTGTTGAAATAAAAATTCCGTTTACATTATAAATAGCCTGTACTGGCACATAAGGATAGAACAATTTTGTTACACCATAGTTTATTTCATCTACAAATGCCGCTGATCGTTCATTATTTAAAGTATTCCTTGTAACAATGTATTTATTAAATCCGTATAAAACATTTGCCGGGTTACTGCCGACTTCGACCGTATCTTTTATAATATTAAAATCCAGATCAAGAACTGTTACATTCGTACTGCCGGAATTACCAACGACAATTCGGTTATTATTGATTGCAAATCCAAGAGGAGAGGTACCATAACGAAGCGAGTCTTCAATACTATTACTCAAGGGATCAATTTTGTAAATTGTACCGTTATTTCCGGGAATGCCAAGTGTTGTGACATATAGCTTTCTGTCTGAATTGAGCTTCATCTCACCGGGATTTACGTTAAGTTTTACACCCGGATTGGTTGATGTAAATACAAAATCCATAACGGAATCCTTAACAGCATCATAATATGCATAATCAGTACTTGTTGCCGGAGAATAATAAAGTATGTAAGCTCCCGCCAGGGCATTGCCGCCATTGTTGGTTATTGTCGGACCAGTTGAATCATTACAGCCGAATAATGTTAATGCAAAGGTTAAAATTGTTATAATGAGTGCGAATTTATTTGTTTTCATTTTTATAAGATTTATTTTTTTTCGGCAAAGTCCTTTGTTTTTTGCCTTTTCACTTTTGCTTTTTCACTTTCCCTGTTTCACGTTTGACATTTGACATTTGACATTTGACATTTGACATTTGACGTTTCACGTTTGACGTTTCACATTAGTATTCTATTCCTTTTCTCGCCTGAATTCCTTTATCAAAATAATGTTTAACCTTCCGGTTTTCTGTAATAAGGTCTACCTTATCTTCGAGTCCCTCAAACAACTTGTGGCCTGTCATAACAAGCTCAAACCTTCGGTTCTTATCATAAAGGTCAAGTATATCGAGTACATCCTTCTCTTCTATTAAATGATAATTTGCCGCAGCAACAAACTCATCCAACACCAGAACATTCTGTTTGCCGTTAATGATCAAGTCGCGTACAATTCCCAATGCTCTTTTTGCCTCCTCAAAATCCTCTTCGGCATTCTTAAAGCGGAATGTGCCGTCTTCGTTCATTCTTTCACATCCGCTTGAATGAAGCTCTACGGGGTATCCCAGTTCCTTCAGTTTAAAAAATATCCTGCGCTCAAAGTAATGCTCTTTAGCCTGGTCGTGCCCTTTATCGAACTCAACAATTGCAACACTCATGCCCGCGCCAAGGGCGCGGAAGGCGAGACCCATGGCTGCCGTGGTTTTGCCTTTGCCATATCCGTAATATAAATGCGACTGGTGTTTTTCTTCGTCGGGTAATTGTTCGTATTCAGCAAGGACCTTCTGTACCTTTTCGCGGTACTTTTTGCCCCCTGCTTTTTTTGCTTCTTCCAGTGTGACTTTTTTCTTATCCATAACCGGACTGCTAACCTATTTTAAAATCAATTTCGATCTTATGGTCACCCAGGTCTAACTGCCTGTATGTAACCTTAGCCATATCCAGCATCTTCTTTGATGCCTTAACACTATCGGTATCTTTGTATTTATCTGAAAGGTATATAATTTCTTTTATGCCTGATTGAATAATAAGCTTTGTGCATTCATTACAAGGGAATAACGCAACGTATACCCTTGAGCCATGCAGGTCTTTGGTAGAGTTAAGTATCGCATTGGCTTCGGCATGCACAACGTATGGATACTTGGTTTCGTTGTTATCCTCTGATGTTTTGCCCCATGGAAGCTGGTCATCATCACAGCCAATAGGAAAGCCGTTGTAACCGATACCTACAATTTTGTTGTACTGATTCACAATACAAGCGCCGACCTGTGTGCTGGGATCCTTGCTCCGCTTTGCTGAAAGCAGTGCAATTCCCATAAAATACTCATCCCACGAAATGTAATCTTTTCTTTTCAATAACTATATTAGTAGCACAGACATTCCTGTTTGTGATTAATTAATTAAACATACTTCTTCAATTCAACATTCATCTCATCAAGTGAGCCATCATTAATGATAAGGTAATCCGTATAAGCAATCGGACCCCCTTTATCAAGCTTCTCTATCTCACTTAAATCACGGCTTTTAGATTCCTCATTAGTCAGCGGCCTGAAAGGTCTTTTAAGCAGCCTTTCATACCTTAACTCCTTTGTAGTATAGATCGTTATGAGCTTAAATGCTTCACCAAACTTATCTGTTAATATCTTGAACTCTTCCCATGAATAAAGGCTTTCAATAACAACATTACTGTGTTTCATAAACTCTTCAATTATTGGCAATGATTTAACAGCCATTGCGCCCATACCGAATTCTTTCCGCAAGTTCTCCCTGGTCGCGCGTTCATTGGCTTCGTTTACTTCGAGTCCCAGCCTTTTCATTTCGTTCATAACAACCTCGCCAAAGTAAACACGCTTATAGCCGCTTTCAACAAAGAATTTTACCGCTTCGCTTTTACCTGAGCCGCACATACCAATAATCGCTATAATTTTATTCAATTAGACACCTCTTTTGAAGGAATGGAAATTTATTCAATTACAGGTTCAAATTCCGTTTCACCTGTTTTAAGCATAAGTTCAATGTAGGGGTGGCAAAATTGGCAGTTCTCGCCAACTTCAATGAATTCTTTAAGTTCACTGATACTTTTTAAACCATACTTATCCGCAGTCTTTTTCATCTCAGAAAACAATACATCAGAACATACGCATTTGGTAACCATATTACTTTACCGCAGCAGATTCAGTTCTCTCATACCCCAGTATGGGAGCCAGCCATCTTTCAATTTCTTCAATGGGCATATTTTTCCTGGATGCGTATTCTTCGACCTGGTCACGGGATATTTTGCCCACATTAAAATATTTTGATTCCGGGTGTGAGAAATACAGGCCGCTCACTGATGATGCAGGATACATAGCGAAGCTTTCGGTTAACTTAATACCCGTTTTCTCTTCTGCTTCAAGCAGATCGAATATCAACTGCTTTTCCGTGTGATCAGGTTGTGCGGGGTAACCCGGTGCGGGCCTGATGCCGTGATATTTCTCGGCAATTATATCTTCAATGCTTAGATTTTCTGCTTTCGAGTATCCCCAGAATTCCTTACGCACAAGCTCATGCATCAGCTCGGCGAATGCTTCGGCAAGCCTGTCGGCAATTGCCTTGGTCATAATGCTGTTATAATCATCGTGTTCCTTCGCGAATTTATCAAGCACGGCTTCTATTCCGATACCCGTTGTTACCGCAAAGCAGCCCATGTAATCACTTGCGCCGGTTTCTTTCGGTGCAATAAGGTCACTTAGCGCATAATACGAATCGTTATTTGTTTTTTCCGCCTGCTGTCTTAGTGTATGCAGCGTAGTTAAAACTTCTTTTCTTTTCTCGTTTGAATAAAGCTCAATATCATCACCAACTGAATTAGCGGGATACAGCCCAATTACAGCTTTAGCCTTCAGCCATTTGTTTGCAATGATATCATCCAGTAACTTATTGGCATCATCGTAAATTTTCTTCGCTTCGCTTCCGTAATTCTTATCATCAAAAATTGTTGGATACTTACCCTTCAGCTCCCATGTTAAAAAGAAAGGCGTCCAGTCAATTTTTTCGCGAATCTTATCCAATGGGAAATCATCAAATACTTTATTCCCCGTGAAAGTTGGTTTTGTAATTTTTGTTTTAGTCCAATCAATCTTCAATCCTTTTTCACGGGCATCTTTAATTTTCAGGAATTTTTTATTATCTTTTCTGCCTTTATGAGATATCCTCATACGCTCATATTCCTGCTTTACCGCGCCAATAAATCCCTCGCGGTTATCCTTGTTCATAAGGCTTCCGGCAACAGTTACGCTTCTTGATGCGTCCAGCACGTGAACAGTTGGATTGGAATAATTTGGCGCAATCTTTACGGCAGCATGAATTTTTGAAGTAGTCGCTCCGCCAATTAAAAGAGGTACTACGAATCCCTGGCGCTCCATTTCTTTGGCAACGTGAACCATCTCGTCAAGGGAGGGGGTTATCAATCCGCTTAGCCCTATAATATCAACATTTTTTTCTTTTGCTATCTGCAGAATTTTTTCAGCGGGAACCATTACGCCAAGATCGATAACTTCATAGTTATTGCAGCCAAGTACAACACCTACAATATTCTTGCCTATATCATGCACATCACCTTTTACTGTCGCAAGCAGTATCCTGCCGTTGATGCTTGATGCGCCTGCGGCTTTAGCCGCTTCGATATATGGCGTTAAGTACGCCACAGATTTTTTCATTACCCTCGCGCTTTTTACAACCTGCGGAAGAAACATCTTACCCGCGCCGAAAAGATCGCCAACTACATTCATACCATCCATCAATGGACCCTCAATTACATCAAGAGGCTGCGGGTATTTTTTACGCGCTTCTTCAGTATCAACATCAATAAATTCAACAATACCCTTAATCAGCGCATGCTTTAATCTCTCTTCAACCGGCGCATTGCGCCATGCATTATCATGCTCAATTACTTTACCTTTAGTTTTGATGGTATCGGCAAACTGAACAAGTCTTTCGGTGGCATCATCCCTGCGGTTAAGCAGTACATCTTCAACAAGCTCCATCAGGTCCTTGGGAATTTCGTCATACACTTCGATCATTCCCGCATTTACAATACCCATGTCCATTCCAGCTTTGATAGCGTGATACAGAAAAGCTGAGTGCATCGCCTCTCTTACAACATTATTTCCGCGGAATGAAAATGAAATGTTGCTCACTCCACCGCTGACCTTTGCAAGCGGCAGGTTTTCTTTTATCCATCTTGTTGCGTTGATGTAATCTACGGCATAATTATTGTGTTCATCAATTCCTGTTGCTACAGTAAGTATGTTGGGATCAAAAATAATATCCTGCGGCGGGAAGCCTACTTTTTTGGTCAAAATATCATAGCATCTTTGACAGATGGCAATTCTTTTTTCGTAGCTATCAGCCTGACCGTTCTCATCAAATGCCATTATAATAATAGCAGCACCGTAAAGCTTTACTTTGCGGGCATGCTCTATGAACTTTTCTTCGCCTTCTTTTAAGCTTATGGAATTTACAATACCTTTGCCCTGCAGGCATTTTAAGCCCGCTTCAATGATTTCCCATTTGGAAGAATCAAGCATCACAGGTACACGCGCAATATCAGGCTCAACTGCAACAAGCTTCAGGAATTTTTCCATCGCCGCCACACCGTCTATCATACCCTCATCCATGTTAATATCTATGACCTGCGCGCCGCTTTCAACTTGCTGCAATGCGACACTTAATGCTTCTTCGTAATTCTCATCACGTATCAGCTTTGCAAATTTTGCTGAACCTGTGATATTTGTACGCTCACCAATATTAACAAAATTAGTTTGCGGTGTAACATTCAGTGCTTCAAGTCCGCTTAGCCTTAAATACGGGTGTACCTCAGGAATTTTCCTTGGTGGTATATCTTTTAAAAGCGTGGTAATCTGTCTAATGTGATCAGGTGTGGTGCCGCAGCATCCGCCAACAAGATTCAGAAATCCGCTCCTGGCAAAATCCAATAACAGCTCCGCTGTTTCTTTGGGGAGCTCATCGTACTCGCCAAATTCATTTGGCAAGCCCGCATTCGGGTATGCGCTTAAATAAACATTTGCCTTATCGGAGAGTTCTTCAATATATGGACGCATTTCCTTCGCGCCAAGTGAACAATTCAGCCCAACACTCAACAATCCTGCATGGCTTATCGAATTCCAGAACGCTTCAACAGTCTGACCCGAGAGCGTCCTTCCGCTTAGATCAGTGATAGTACCTGATACCATCACAGGCAGTTTCCTGCCAATGATATCAAAATATTCATTTATAGCAAACAGCGCCGCTTTGCAGTTTAGAGTATCAAAAACTGTTTCCACAAGCAGTATATCAACGCCGCCATCAATTAAGCCTCTTACCTGTTCAAGGTATGATTCTTTTATCTGGTCAAAGGTTACTGCTCTATAACCCGGATCATTTACATCCGGCGATAGCGATAGGGTTTTATTCATTGGACCGATAGCACCTGCTACAAAGCGCGGTTTATCGGGTGTTTTAGTGGTAAATTTATCAGCGGCAATTCTTGCCAGCTTAGCTGATTCAAAATTTATTTCATAAACTGCATCTTCAGTGTGATAGTCGCCCTGGGATATTGAAGTGGAATTGAACGTATTAGTGCCCACAATATCACTGCCTGCATCAAGATACTCCTCATAAATCTCGGAAATAATCTTCTGCTGGGTGATATTTAAAATATCGTTATTGCCTTTCAGGTCATAGGGATGGTCCTTGAATCTCTCTCCTCTGAAATCAGCTTCGCTGAGCATACGTCTCTGGATCATCGTGCCGCGCGGGCCGTCAAGGAATACTATTCGTTTCTTTAATTCTTCAAATAAACGCGATATCATATATTAAAATTTATTTCCTGATCTTTGCTTCTTTTAATTCTGTGGCGCGGACAAGCCTTATAACAAGCTCATATATACCGAACATTGCTGTTACGTAGAAAAGATCTCCGCCAAGTGAATTGCGGAAGAACGGTATTGCCATTGTATAACACTCAACAAGACCCTTTAAGTTCATTTCATAGAACATACCACTTACCCATACACCAAGATTTGTTACAATAAAAAATACAATTGATGATACAAGTGTTGTTCCGCCAATGTACCCGGCTTTGCTTAGACCCTGTTTGGATTCAACTCTTTTCTTAAGCCAAAGACCAATGAAGGCCACCAAAACAAATGCACCGTAAACCCATTCAATACCTGCATAAAAACCTATGAAGATATCGCTAAGCAGCATTGCCGCTATTGGCAATATGAACGCGTATTTTTTATCCATGTACACGGCAGCAAAAAGCGCAATTGCCGCAACCGGCGCAAAGTTCATCGGGTGGGGAATGAGTCTTGAAAATGCTGCGAATAGAATCAGCACTGCAGCTATAATAAAGTTTGTCATTTTAGAGTTATTCATTTTATAATTTCTCCTGTTATTGATATTTTAAATTAATTTCTATTTTATAATTCCTGAGCGGCATCGGGTAACCGGGCAGCACAGTATAATCTTCATTCAGAATGTTGTTTACTATGAATCTTAAGCCTGTTTCAAACCCTGAAAACTTAAATCCTGCCCCAATATTTCCGTCTAAAAAATCATACCTGGGTACGAATTGTGTGTTTTCAAAATTCGTATATCTTCTGGTTGAAAAATTATAAAACAGACTAAAAGATACATATTTTAATAATTTACTTGTAGTCAAATAATTCATCATAATTGAGCCTTTTACCATCTCTTTTGGAAGGTAAATCAGTTGTTTTCCGTAAGATGGGTCACCCGGGAAATCCTCGCTTTTTTTGATGGCGCTGCCAAAACTGTAATTTATCCCAACATTTGCCAATAGGTATTTACTTAACATGAACTCGCTCCTCAAGCTTGCATCAATACCTTCTGAACTGACTTTCTGGATATTCAAAGGACGCCATATCGAACCTGAAACGGGAGTCCACACAATTCTATCTTTTGTGTAGATATTGTAGTATGATACTTCAATTTCATTTACAGCAGCAAAATTGAATTTATAATACAACCCTGCATCAAAGCTAAGTGACTTTTCTGGTTTAAGATCTTTGTTACCGATATCTTTCCAATAGAGTTCATTAAAAGTAGGCGCGCTGAAATTGTTACCGAAAGATGATTTCACGTGAAGATCAGTCTTACCAAACGGCTTGAAATTTATTCCGAACTTTCCGGTTATTACATTATGTTCAGAAATATTTGAAAAGTAATCATACCTTGCACTCGGATAAATAGTCAATACCGAACCGTTTGAAATATTAAAAAAATACTTTGTTACTGCGAATACTGCGGCCTGCGTTGCTTTACCTTCTTCTGTATCGTTGCTTGAAATATCATCAAGGTTCAGCTCCATACCGGACTCGATATTAAATTTATCAGAGGGCAAAAAACTGTAAGCACTTGATGCAGTTATCCTGCGAAGCTTATAAAAACTGTTTATTACGGTTGTCAGATTAAAAGTTGCCGGATCATAATATTTCTGGTTCTGATATTGATAAGTCAGATCACTCTTTGAGAAGATCTTATCTGAAATTTTCTTATCAAAAGAAAAACCTGTCATAACAATTTTATCTTCCTGGCGGGCTGTGCCTGTTGAGTAACCTAAAAATATTCCCGGTACACCGCGGCTGAATGAAGAGTATCTTGCGAAATATTTCAGTGACATTTCATCGCTTTGCGAATACTTAACATCAAGATTCACAGACTGAGTATTAAAATCCGAGTTCTCTCTTTCATATCCGGTAATGTTCAGTCCGTTTTTGAAATTGAACTTGAATTTATTATCTGCACGTTCATCAGATGCCGAAATATTGTACGAAATATTATTTATTAAGCCAAATTTAAAATTCTGCGAAAGCTTTCCGTAAAACTTCCTGTAGCCGTAAGAACCGGTTTCACCCTTAATATTAATGCTGAATGGTTTTTTGGGGTCACGTGATGTGATAATATTTATCACACCTCCAATTGCATCGCTGCCGTATAGAGCTGATGAACCGCCTTTGGATATTTCAATGCGTTCAATATCTTCAAGGTCAAACAGCGAAAGGTCATACAGCGCATTCTGCCTGCTGTTCAGCCTTATGCCATCGATCAGCACAAGTGTATGCTCGCTTTGCGTAGCGTTAAGTGATATGGTCTTTGTGCCCGAATTATATCCGTAATCTTTAATGAAAACCGCGTCACTTAAGTTCAGGGCATCAGGCAGCCTCGAGCCGTTGAGTCTACCCAGCAACTCAGCATCAATCACCTGTATCTTATTCGGCGCTTCGGAGTTCTTCATCTTCAGGCGGTTTGATTCAACCACAATTTCATCCGTCACAATGCTATCCTGCCCTGAAGCAATAACCTCGCGGGCAGGAATGAACAAAATAAGAATCAGAAGTATTAATATAAATTTACTCATTAATACTTGAATGCGAATCTTCTTGGATACTTGCCGCCAATATCAGTATATGATTTCAATAGTGTACCGGAAACATCATAAACCCTTACTTCGCCGTTATTATTCCCTTTTGCAATAGCAATATAGATCTTGTTCTCAGCAGCATCATAATCGATACCATAAATTACATCTGTACCGGTAACACTTACATTAAATCCGGGATCAATTGTTTTGCTCACAAGATCAACCTTATACATACTAACTCCCTGCATATACTGAAAGGCTGTGTCAGTGCCAAGCACGTATAAGGTACCCGCGCTGCCTGAAGCTAGGTATCCAATACCGGCCTGCGATACAGAAGTACTTATCGAATCTACAACCAGCGCTGTTGATGCATCAACAACAAAAATCTTTTTATATCCGAATGTTGATACATATACTTTGCCGGAATTTAGCGCAATTGAAACAGGAGGACCCTGGAAAAATATTTTGCTTACCTGGTTTGATGCATTTATTACAGCCAAAGAGTTTTCAAAGGTAAACGTCTGTTTACCTACAAAAACATTCCCGCCTGCAAACAGAATATCCGCAGGATTGAAACCTACTGAAAGCGAATCGATAACCGTACCAAAGTTCATATCTGTTACTTTAACATAATCGCTGCCTGAATTTGTTATATATATATTGCCATTTGCAAAAGCAAAATTGTACGGATTGTTCCCAATGCTCGGCGATGAAGTTATCAGCTGGTTAGTGGTGGAATTTATTTTATACATAGATCCGGGCTGCCCAAATGTACCCTGGGCTGAGATAAATAATTCATTTCCCGAAAGGATCATTCCGTTTGGGAATGAGTTTAAAGCTGAGCCGCCGTTTGAGTTTTGATATACATTGGAATATACGGAATCAGTAGTTACATCTATAAAACCATAATCATAAGATTGTGGCTGGCCGAATGAACCTTCGTAAAGAACAAAAACTCCTTTAGTGGTTGTTACAGGATCATTGGTAACAATATCCTCATCGCCGCAGCCGTTAAGTGATGTAAAAATAAAAAACGAAGTGATAAAAAGCAGTAAAGCAGAAGTTAACTTTTTCATATTTTCTCCCGATGAAAAAAGTTTGGTTATTAAAATTGGTTGTTTATAAAACAAACTCCCTGTACCTAAATGACCATTTGAAGTAAAAAATATACATTGTCATATAGAGACAGGGAGTCCCAATTGTTAATAACATGTAATCTTTGCCCTCGAAGATCATTTTAAAAAGTATTTCCGGCAGGTCTCCTGGCTTAAAAGCAATTTCCGGTCGGGTCTTCCCATCAAAAAAAATTGACAGTGACAAAAACATAACCGGTCTTCTTTATTACAGTTGCGGGGACAGCTCAGGATTATTCAATAATTGTTGTTTAATTCACCTGATTCCCTATTATCCCTTACGGGATTATTCACTGTTTTAATAGTGAACCGAAAAAAATATCCGTTTAAAACGGAGTATTACAAAGAACTGTTTTGCAATAATAATGATATATGTTTTAATATTAAAGTTACGACTTTAGTCTTAAATCTCTTAATAAGACCCCTATGTCACGCCGAGGCAGGACATGCTGCCCTTCTTTTCATGGACACTCTGGAAGACAGGCGCTTCAGGACATCTTATATACCAAATTTCTAAATTTCTTATCATTTTATTATTTACGATATTTATAACTTAATCTGCATCAGATTTTGCTTATAACATATACAAACCGATGAAATTTGAAGAGATAGAGCTCTCCGGATTTGGAAAATACCCTAAGGCTAAATGCAAAGTAACGCGTCCGCCCGGGATATTTGATATAAACGAGGTGCTAAAAAATAATTCCGTTATACCCCGCGGGCTTGGCCGCAGCTACGGCGATGCTTCGCTGAATGATAAAGGTGTAGTTTCTGAATCACTGCTTATGAACCGCTTCATTTCTTTTGATGAGGAAACCGGCATATTAAGATGCGAAGCCGGTGTAACTTATAAAGACCTGCTTGATACTTTCGTTATACGGGGATGGTTTCCCGCGGTGACACCCGGCACCAAATATGTAACTATGGGCGGAGCTATCGCAAGCGATGTCCACGGGAAGAATCACCACAATGTTGGTTCATTTTCCAGCTATGTAATAAGCTTCAAGATACTTCTTGCCTCAGGCGAAATACTGGATTGCTCAAGGACTGAACACAGTGATCTCTTCTGGGCAACAGTTGGTGGTATGGGTCTTACAGGCTTCATACTTGAAGCTGAAATACAAATGAAAAAAATAACTTCTCCTTACTTAACAAACAGGTCAATTAAGCTTAAGAATATGGATGAGCTCTTTGATAAGCTCGAAGAGTTTGATAAGGATTATCATTATTCTGTTGCATGGATGGATATTGTCGCCTCCGGCAGTAAATACGGCAGGAATGTTCTGCTGCTTGGCAACCACGAAGAAGGCTCTGGCCTGCCTGATAAATTGAAACTGAGATCCGCAAAGAAATATATCGAAAAGAAAATATCCGTTCCGTTTGAAGTACCGTTTACAACACTGAACAAAGTATCTATCACACTTTTTAATTCAGCATTTTACATGGCGGCAAAAAATAAAATTGAATTTGTCCATTACGATAAATATTTTTACCCGCTTGATTTCATTTTAAACTGGAATCATATATACAGCAAAAGCGGGCTTATACAATACCAGCTCAACGTACCCGAAGATAAAGGTAAAGAAGCCATTGATAAGGTTCTTAAAAAAGTTGTGGCATTCGGCGGCGGTTCATTTTTGGCGGTTCTAAAGAAAATGGGCGACCAGGACGGAATACTTTCATTCCCGTTCAAGGGTTACACCCTTTCAATGGATTTCCCCGTAAAAAAAGGTGTAATTGCGATGTGTAAGGAGCTTGACCAGATAGTGCTTGAATATGGCGGCAGAAATTATCTCACTAAGGATTCAATAATGGATGAAAAAACTTTTAAACAAATGTACAGCGGTTTATGGGAAAAATGGATGGACACAAAAATTAAATACGACCCTGAAAATAAATTTACTTCAAATTTGGCAAGGAGATTAGGCTTATGTCCCTCCTAGTACTTGGAGCAAATTCACTTATAGCGCAGGCTGCGGCATCGCATTTTGCCGAAGCCGGTCATGAAATAATTTTCGGCGGCAGGAAGCAGGATGAACCTGAAAAATACGCCAACGATTTCAGTATACGCTACAAAACCAAATGCCGCGCTGAATATATTGACGCGTTGGATTACCCCTCGCATAAAAAATTCATTGAGGATGTGCTGGCAAAAACTCCCGACCTTGAATACGTATTAATAGTGTTTGGATATCTGGGCACACAGGAAAAAGCACAGAGTGATTTCACTGAAGCGCACAGGATAATTGACACAAATTTTACGGGTGTGGTTTCAGTGTGTGAGCTGCTTGCCGCGGAATTCGAATCAGTTAAAAAGGGTAATATTGCAGTAATTTCATCAGTTGCCGGTGATAGAGGCAGGCAGAGCAATTATATGTACGGCTCCGCCAAAGGTGGTTTAACCGTGTATCTATCAGGATTGCGTAACCGCTTATTCAAAAGCGGTGTGAATGTACTCACAATCAAACCCGGCTTTGTAAATACTCCAATGACCTACGGAATGCCGCTGCCCAAACCGCTTGTGGCATCACCTGAAAAAGTAGGCAAAGATATTTACAAGGCAATGTTGAAAAGAAAAGGTGTGATATATACACCGTTTTTCTGGCGGTGGATAATGCTAATTATCACTTCAATTCCTGAATTTATGTTCAAAAAATTAAAATTATAAAATAATCTTTCTGCATCTCCCCCCTCTCCTTTTAGGAGAGGGGCTGGGGGGTGAGGTCGCAAAAAAGGGGAAAAACAAATGACACGCGGTCCAATTTCACAATTCATGGAAAAGCATTACCTGCACTTCAATTCCGCGGCAATGATGGATGCTGCCAAGGCTTACGAAGTGCATCTTGCCGAAGGCGGAAAGATGATGATAACACTTGCGGGCGCTATGAGCACCGGCGAGCTCGGCATATCACTGGCTGAGATGATACGTAATGATAAAGTGCAGATAATTTCATGCACCGGCGCAAATCTGGAAGAGGACCTTATGAACCTTGTGGCGCACTCGCATTACAAGCGCGTGCCAAATTACCGTGACTTAACCCCTAAGGAAGAATGGGCGCTGCTCGAAAAAGGCCTGAACCGCGTGACAGATACCTGTATTCCCGAAGAAGAAGCGTTCCGCAGGCTGCAAAAACATGTTTATGAATTATGGAAGGATGCTGAAGCAAAAGGCGAGCGTTACTTTCCGCATGAATATATGTATAAGATGATATTGAGCGGTGTGCTGGAGCAGTATTATGAAATTGACCCGAAAAATTCATGGATGATTGCAGCAGCAGAAAAAAATCTGCCTATAATTGTGCCGGGTTGGGAAGATTCAACAATGGGTAATATATTCGCTTCATACTGCATTAAAGGTGAATTAAAACCTTCAACAATGAAATCAGGCATAGAATATATGGTGACGTTAAGCGAGTGGTACAGGAAAAATTCAGGCGGCAAGGGAGTTGGTTTCTTCCAGATAGGCGGCGGTATCGCCGGTGATTTCCCGATCTGCGTAGTGCCTATGATGTACCAGGATCTTGAGTGGCACGATGTGCCCTTCTGGAGCTATTTCTGCCAGATATCCGATTCAACAACCAGCTACGGTTCATATTCAGGCGCTGTACCAAATGAAAAAATAACATGGGGCAAGTTGGACATCAATACACCAAAGTTTATTGTTGAAAGTGACGCGACAATTGTAGCTCCGCTTATGTTCGCCTGGCTTTTAGGATGGTAAGAACTACTTTTTACAATTAGCTGATAAATAGCCGAGAATTAAACTGTATTCATCTTTGTTTAACTCGGCTTTTTCTTTCATCTCTATCAAATTCTCTTTCCACTGCTTCAGTTTGTAATCCTTCGGCTCATATAGCATATGGCACTTCTGGCATTTCTTTTCGTAGAGTAATTTGCCCTCGGCAAGTTTTATTTTTTTAAGTTCAAGTGAGTCGGCAGTTACTTTTATGGAATCGCCGATTTTAATTGAATCAGCAAAAAAATAATTTGCAGTATCACTTTTTATGTCATACTGCAAATAGAAAAATCCGCACAGCAACGATGTTGTTAATATTTTATAGAATATCTTCAATTGTATATAATTATAATCTGAACGAAAATAATACTCTTGTTTCAAGTTTTTCACGTTCACCAAGTACCAGTTTAGTATCACCTGTTTTACCTTTAAGTGCGGCTAATTGCGGAAGAACCGTTAATGTAAGCCACCAGTTAGGCTGCGAAAATGAAACAACGGGTCCGGCGAACAATGCTGAATGCTCCATTTCACCTTCAACAAACTGATTATGGCTGCGAACTTCAATTCCCGCTGCAAATGAATTTGATATATCATAACTCCACCCCAGGTCGCCTTCAAGCACCATTTCTGTAACGGGTGCATGTGAACCAAGCTCCCACTCATTTTCAAATACTAAATTCAAAGCAAAGGTGCTCTTCTTAACTTTTTTATCGAAAATGAGTTTAGCTTCAAGTTCAGCTTCATCAGTATTTAGTCCAACCTCACCGTATAACGCAAATCCCACGGCATTTTTTGAAGGACTTGATACCTGGTACTTCCACTCACTGGAAATACCCTTGAACTCAAATTTACTTGTCATTCCTGTTCCGTTATCCTGACTGGTATTCCTGAAGTTAATGTAGAATGCAGTCTGCAGCCTGTTGGTAATTCCCCATTCAAATTCCATACGGTGTTCGGTTCTTGCGTAATAAGGTATATCTTTGCCGATCCTGGCAGTTGTCCATATTTCAAGCTCGCGGTTGCCTTTGCCCAGCACACCGCTTTGATAGATGTATCCGAACTTGCGTTCATTTGAGTTGATGTTCAATGTAAGTACAAATAGAGTAATGATAATTAATGTTTTTTTCATGATTGTTATAAATTTCAGGACAGACTGATTCAAAATCACTATGCCTATGGGTTCTTTTTCTACTCGACGGAAAAATCAGCCTGTCCATTGAATATTAGACTAATTTAGTCCAATATTAATTCAATAAATGAAATTCAACAATCCAATATTTAAAGCATTGAATATTAAAAAAACTATTTAGGACTAATATAGTCCTAAATAGTTTTTATCCATGATTAATAGGAATAATTATAAGCGAAAAAATTTAATTCTCTTTTGCGAAAACTATCTGAATTGGATTTTTACCGATAGTCAGAGTCTTTTCAAAATATCCCTGACTGCTGTAGATCTGCATTTTGCCGGCAACATAAGTACTGTTACTTGAATACAAAACAAACAATTTACCGCTATGCGGGTCAAAATTTATACTGTTGAAAATGTAGTTATCAGCCGAAAAAGGATTACTTATAAAAGTGGTAAATGTTTTTTGTACAGGATTAAATTTTACGATCTTATCATCCGCAGAGATGAAGTAGATATAGTTTCTGTTATGATCAAACACAAGATCTTTTTTAAAGCCATTTTGATAAGTAACAGAATCTGTTTTTTGCAGAGTAGCCGGATTTACATAATAGAATGTTGAAATTCCCTCAGTACAGGCTGCCAGAAGCATGTTATTATTTAGTAATATAAGCGCACCGGGCTTTCCGCCTAAATATACCTTTGATACTGAAGTATCAGGCAGTGAAATTGAAATAACAGAAGAGTCCTTAAATTCCGGACTATAAGTTGAACTTGTCAAGTAGAGTTTGTTATCATAATAAACATGATCAGTAATGAAACCTTTGATATTTGGGAATTCAGTAACTACTCCAATATGTCCCGGGTCCATAAATTCCAGCGTTCCTGTAAAACTTTCCTGCGGATAAAAATAGGTTAAGCCTATATGATCATTGAAAGAAAATAACAAATTAGGTACATAGAATTTATTCTGTTCAAGCTGAAGCGTCCCCTGTTCACTTCCCCACGCGCCAACCTTCAAAACCTTGGATTGCGAATATACCATTAAGGTAGAATTTGAAATATAGAGACTGCCATTATGATAAATAATAGATCTTGGAGCATATGGCAGGAGTCCCGGTTTATATATATTCAGTTCATATTCCTCTTTTAAAAGATCATAGAACCCAATATATCTTTCCTGCGGGTATGACTCTGTTCCCTGGCAAAGAACAAACGCGCCATACAATGTTTCAGGCTCTTGTGGGTTTTCAGGCGTTACAATTACTTCATCTTCACTGCATGAAGAAATAAATATCATCAGAAAAGCAAGAACAAAAATTGCAGGTATTTTTGCGGATTTCATATATCCTCCTTTGTATAAGTTAATGAAACTTAGTAAATTAAATATATGAAATCAAGTCTTAACTAAAAAATTATTAATTTTAAGATTTTACATTAGGACTGTTTTATTCAAACACAGGATCAGTATCAGCATAATTTATTGTATATTGACAAGAAACTTTTGTGCTAAGTTAGTATATTTATATATTCAATTGCTAAAAATTCAACTTTTCTTTATTGGGAAACTCTAAAACGGCTTCAGGTAACAGGCTGATTATTTTCTGGCTGATCTGTTATGAAATATTCATCCTGCTATTTATGGAAGCGTACAAGTACTGGCTTAACTCTTCGTATACATCAATGTTATCACGGAGTTTCCTTTCCAGTTTCGTTTCCGGATTTAATATACTATACACCGGAAATTTATTCTGGATAACAATATGCCTTATAGCAATAATTGCAATTATAAACATTGCGCTGCAATCAGGCAAAGTTAACCGGAACGCACTAAGGACCCTTGTTATATTTTCAGTAATTTCACTTGTATTGCTGGCTTTTGCATTTTTCCAGGGCAGGATACCGCGCGAAACATTTTACGAAAACCTGGTAACACTATCACAAAAAGGAATTCAGACCATCACTCTTTCAATATTCGCTATCATTCATTTATTCATAGCAGTATCAGCTTGCGTCATTTCGTTCACGGTACTTATGAAATTTTACATTTTCAGAAGTATCTGGGTCACACTGTTGATTATGGCAGCCGCTTACGGCATAGTTTTTCTTTTTGCATACAACTACAAAGATGATTTTACTTTGCTGAAGGAAAGTAAGAAAACCGTTGATGCCGGCACTGTGCTTGGCGCAGCCGTATGGGGCGGCAACAGGCCCTCACCTGTACTGCGCGAAAGAATAAATAAGGGATATGAACTCTACTCATCAGGCACTATAAAAAATATAATTCTAACAGGCGGAGGCGCACCCGGGGAAATGACAGAAGCTGAAGTCTCAAAAAATGAACTGCTCAAAAAAGGTGTACCTGAAAGAAACATATTCATTGAAAACAAATCTAACTCTACTCTTGAGCAGATACAGTACCTGAACAATAACCTGTATAAAAAGAACAACTGGAAGGATATTGTTATTATCAGCGATAACTTCCATCTGCTTCGCACAAAACAGATATGCAAATTTTTCGGAGTAAACGCATATACAGTCGCCTCAGAAACACCGCTTTCAACAGAATCTTCATTTAACTTCTGCATCAAGGAAAGTTTTGCAGTAATTTTGTTCTGGTTATTTGGCATAGGATAAATTATCTTTGCAGATGGCATTAACACGAAGGCATTTACGCGAAAAATCACTGCAGGTTCTTTATGCATATAAGCTTACCGGCGACCCGATCGAACAGGTAAAACAGCTGCAGTTCGAAGAGATCGAGAAAAAAGACGACAGGAAATTCTGCGAAGACCTTATAAAATTCACAATAGATAATGACGAAAAGTACGAAACGATCATAACCGAAACGGTTGATAACTGGGATATGGAGCGCATTGCGCTTATAGATTCCATAATCATCAAAATGTGCCTGACGGAATTTTTCCATTTCGAGGATATCCCGCCAAAAGTATCGATCAATGAATCAATTGATATTGCCAAGGATTTCAGCACGCGCAATTCCGGTAAATTTGTTAACGGTGTACTGGATGCAATTTTAGAAAAGCTTCAGAAAGATAAGCTCATCACCAAAAAAGGTAAAGGTCTCATCAGCAGTAAAAGACACCCTGTCAGCTAGAAAAGAATAATCAGAAAATTTAATCTTTTAATTAATGGCAGAACCTTCATCCAAAAACAAGTGGTTTACCAAAGATGTTTTTAACTGGTCCCTTTTCGATTTTGCCAATTCAACTTTCGCAACAATAATAGTAGCCTTTGTTTACGCGATCTATTTCAAAAAAGTTGTAGCCGCAAACCAGCCTATTGGTGACCTCTACTGGTCAACCGCGATAAATATTTCAATGATACTTGTCGCCGTTTTAAGCCCGGTGCTTGGCGCTGCAAGCGATCATTACAGCAGTAAAAAGAAATACCTGTTCTTCTTCACTTTCCTTTGCATCATTTCAACTGCATTTCTTTATTTCATAACCGAAGGTATGATACTTTGGGGTATGATACTTTTTATTCTTGCAAATATCGGATTCCAGGCAGGACTCGGATTCTACGACGCGTTCATAAAAGAAATATCAGAACATAAAAATTACAACAAAGTATCTTCACTTGGTTATGCTGTGGGCTATCTGGGCTCTCTGGCTTCACTGGCAGCAGTTATAGTGCTGCAGGATACACCAAGACTGACATTTATTGCCTGTGCGGTAATGTTCTTTGTCTTTTCCCTGCCGATATTCATTTTTGTAAAGGAAAAGAAGAAGGAAATCACCGGTGAGCATCCGAATTTTATTAAGATCGGGTTTAGAAGAACACTGGATACTCTAAAGCACATTCAGAATTACAAAAACATCAGGATATTCCTGTTTTCCTACTTCCTTTACATTGATGGCGTTAATACCATCATTTTCTTTTCCGCTAATTTTGCGCAAACAACTCTTAACTTTTCAATTGCTGATCTGATATTGTTCTTCATAATTGTGCAGGTAACAGCTCTATTGGGCTCATTTTTGTTTGGCTGGATAGCGGATAAAACAAGCACCAAAAAAACCCTGGTATTCATCATCATCAGCTGGGCGGTATTGACGCTATCGGTTTATTTCGCAAATGATAAAACTACCTTCCTTATCATTGGGGCGTTTGCCGGTACATTCCTGGGTTCATCACAGGCGCTATCGCGCAGCTTTTTTGGCAGGCTCATACCTGATGAAAAGAAGACGGAGTTGTACGGATTTTACAGCCTGTTTGAAAAAACTTCAACGATTCTCGGACCCTTAACATTCGGGCTTGTATCGTGGATAACAGGTAACCAAAGATACGCAGTGCTTTCTATAATAATATTCTTTGCTGCCGGATTATTTTTATTCCGTAAGGTAAAAGAAAACCCCGCTGAAATAAGCGGGGTTTGATAAAAATAATATTTATTTTGAATTATTTCTTTGATTTACCTAAGAAAATTGCAGCGCCAAGATAGAATTCTATAGCCCCGATATTTCTATCCTTTGATAAATTACTGTTTAAGTCTACAGCTGATTTATCAAGTAAATTCATCTTATTTTCTTCATTTGACTGGTCTGACTTTTTACCGATAAGATTGAATAACTTATACTTTGCACCAAAAGTAATACCGGCTGATTTACCGAATCTTACGGTTGCACCAAGTCCTGCGCCCAAGCCGATCCTCAGATCACTTTTAATAGTATAAGCTGTTTCAACTCCGGGAGCCACAGGCACATTGCTGCTAGTCTGCCTGTAAACACCTGTAATAATGCTTGCAAGAAATTCTACCCCAAAGAACGGATACCACATTCTCTTTTTCTTATCTACTGTTGTAACAGCATATTCAAATCCAGCGCCAATATATGGAATACGTAAAAACATTTCAGACTTACCTGATCTTATATTGTTTGGGTCATAAGTAATTCTGTTGCCGTTTAAAGGATAAGTTGACCTTATTATATTTGAATCAACAAATATATTGCCATCATCCTTAGCCTGAAGCTGTGTATAACCTAATGTCAGGTATGGTCTGTATTGTCCCTGTGCACCTAATCCGAATTTAAAATTGAATGATGCCCCGAAACCGATCTTTGTTCCGTAATTTTTGAACTGGAAAAATTCCCCTATTGAATTACCTTTAGCTTCCTGGATAGGAAGTGTGAAATTCGGCGCAATCTCGATCGTGAATGTCGGTGATTTCCACTTTGTTGATTTTACCTTTACCTGTGACTGCGTTGAACTTACTGCAAATACAAATGCCAAAAGAATTAAAACAGTAAACTTTGTTATACTCATTGTTTTCTCCTTTATTTATGAATTATTCCCCTTATAGAATATGCTAAATTAACAGATTTTTATTTTAAAAACAAATTGAAATAAGCTCAAATAAAAAACCCCGTTTTAACGGGGTTTTGGGGAAATACTATTGAGTTTCTGTGAAAATGGCTATTTAACTGCAGTTATTTTACTAATACAAGTTTTTTTGTTGCAGAATATGTTGAGCCTTCGCCGTTAACTGTTAACCTGTAAAGATAAACACCGCTTGGCAGATTTGATGCGTTGTAATTTACCGCATATTGTCCTGCTTTTAAGTCTTCACTTACAAGTGTTGCTACTTCTTTACCAAGTACATCAAATATTACAAGTTTTGCAAATCCATTTGCAGCAACATTAAACTTAATGTTTGTTGTTGGATTGAACGGATTTGGATAGTTCTGCTCTAAATTAAATGATTTTGGAACAATATTACTTATTGGTTGAATTCCAATAGGTAATAATTTATAATTTACTGTATCAGGTCTGAAATTCGTCCAGCCGTCTAACCATGTGCTGCTCTGGTCAAAAGCGCCTCTGTAGGTTGTAGTAGTAAACCACGGATCATTGATTCCGGGAAATGAAAAGTTAGCGCCGCTTAATGCCGGAGAGCCCGCAGAAGGGAAGAAATTAGCCGGTGAATAGCTTCCTGTTGAAACATTACCGTAAGGATTACTTAACTGAACGGCTGCTGTTGTTGGTAAAACAGTGTTATTAGCATTAGAATAAGCAGTTGCATCAAAGCCGCAGCCTGCATTAGTTGAAGCAAAACCGTTGTAACAACCTGCAAAAATGTTCGCTTTGACTCTGGATGTATCATTTTGTATCGCGCATGTTACGCCTAAGCCATCATATAATACAGCTTGGGGCCATCCCATCATTACACTGTTATAAAAACTTGCAAGTGTATTTCTTCTGAGATGTGAATTCCTTGTGAAATTTGGGTTTACCACCGATGTATCATATTGTTTTGGACCAATAGATGTTACATTTGAAATATGCGGCTGTGTTCTTGGTGTATTATAGTTAGGACCATTATTATTATCTGACTCTATGCAGGTAGAACCGCTAACATCAGCAACAGATGGTTTTCTGACAGCTAATACAAATTGAATTTTTCCTCTGTATCCAAAGTCATTATCCAGTTCATCATCAACAGGGATATATGAAACCAGATACTTGCAGTTCACCGTGCCGCCAAACCATTCAAATGAATCATCGCCGTTCCAGCTTACCATAACATATTCAATGGTTGTACCTGAACCAACACCGCCCATTGTTAAACCATTGATCTCATTGTTTGGTGATAGCGCAATACCTGAATACTCAATTCTTACATATCTAAAGGTTCCTGAATTATCAGCGTCATTTGTTCCGCCGTAATAAACTGAAGGTGATATACCTTCAATTGCAGCAGTATCCGAACCTGATGCTGTATTAATTCTTGCTTTTCCAAGTATAACTATTCCGCCCCAATCGCCAGCGGCTTTAGTGCCTACAGGCTGAGCGCTTGTGAATATAATAGGTGCGCCTGCAGAACCGTTTGCGTTTATTATGCCGCCTCTTTCAATTACTAGCGTTCCTTTAAATTCTTTACTGCCAAATATCTGTGTGCCTGCGGGAATGTTAAGCGTTCCGCCTGATTTTACAAATACTGTGCCAAGTAAAAGATATCTTTTTGTGTTCTGAAGTGTAACATTTGATGTAATATTTCCTGTTAATGTATCAGTCCATGTACTTGAAAATACAGATGAACCTAATACTATTACAGAAACTACAGCTAATAGAAATTGTTTAAGCATTTTAAATCCTTTCTCTGGTTTTTGCTTGAATTCTGAATTTTATTTTGTTTAGTCAACAAATTTAAGATTAAAGTGTTAGGCAGCCAATAAGGAATTGTTAATGTATTGTGAATATATCTTAACCGAAAATAAAAAATCCCGCTGATTTAGCGGGATTTAAGCAAAGCTCTTAACCGAATCTTAATATAACAGGATATTAATATTTAAATGAAAGGCTGAGCGAGTACCCTGTCCCCGCATTGAATTTTTTGAACATCTCATCACTGCCATTTACTTTTTGGGTGAATAAATAATCCTGCGCAAGTATATCTTTCACGGAAAATTTAACTTCAAAGTTCTTAAACAGCCTCTGAATAACAGAAATATCCACAACGTCTCTTCCATTCTCTTCAATATCCGAAAGACCTTCAAGCCCTACTTCGGATATCCTTTTGCCAAAACGGTTATAGGATAAGTTTACACTGGTGCCAAGATCTGAATTATCATAGTATAACCCCATGTTAATAGTATAGGGTGACTGGCCCTGCAATCTTCTTTCAAGATTGGTAACAGTTGAACCGATGCCTGAAAGATCAACTTTTGAATTGATAACGGATATATTGGCATTGAGTGAAAAATATTTCATATGTTTTGTAATGAACCCGAGATTTTTCCTTAATTCAAGCTCAACTCCGTAATTATTTGCACCGCTTTTGGCATTCTGATATGTTTTGATCCTGTTATCACCGCCTGAGTTGGGTACAAATACTTCTTCAATGGGTGAGTCGAATTTCTTGTAGAACAGGCTAACGGAAAATATTTCACCGGCATACGGAAAATATTCAAATCTCAGGTCATAATTCCTTATCAGGTTACGCTCAAGATCAGGATTACCGATCGTAAATATCTGCTCAGCAAAGTCATAGAAGCTGAACGGCGCTATTTCCCTGAATTCCGGTCTTGAAATTGACTGGTAATAACCTGCGCGCAGGTTAATTTTTGGATTTAGAGCATAGGTTAAATTAACAGATGGAAGAACATCATTCTTGTTTACATTTCTCTGGATCGGCTCGCCGATCTGGTCAAATGAGCTGAGTTTGCTTAAGTTTGATTCAAGTCTTGCGCCGATAACAGTCCTTAACTTACCCAATGGAACATCAACCATCATATATCCTGCAGCAAGGTCTTCTGTCGCAACATATGAATCTGACTTCCTGGTAAGCTCGTAATATAATATTTTATTCGTATCAATATTTTCAGGCATAAATAGTGAATCAGGTGAAAGATATATTAATGCGAAATTATTCGCGTCAACAAGCTTTGGGGCAAAAAGCCTTGCACTGAAATCCCTGGAACTGCGGTTATAGAAAACACCGACCTTGGTTTTAACTTCGATCTTTTTTGCAGGCTTAAAATTAAACTCAAAATTGGATTCTGCCGAACGGCTTATATCCTTCAGCCATGAAAAGAACCTGCCGCCGCCAAGTGAATTAGGCTCACCTGTGCTGAGCGATGCGTAATATCTGCCTTCAGTGCCAATTTCTTTCTGGTAACGTAATGTTTTGTAATCAGGCTCGTCTCTATCCGCCTCTGAGTATGATGCGCGCCATGTTATCCTTAATTTACCCAGTGAGCTAATGAAATGTTCACCGGAAAGCTGTGAGGAAAGCATATCACGCTCAACAAACTTTGTTGAATAAAGTTTTCTGTCCTGTGTCTGGGGATTGTTAAAGCCTTCCTGGTAATCTGTTTTGTCTTCAGAATTGAAAACGTAAGTATTCTTAAAGCTGAATTTGTTATTCTCACCTGCCCTGAAGCTTACGTTTAAAAGGCCGCCCCATAATACCGCATACTCTGATTGTGACCCGGTGTATTTGGATTCCAGCATGTTATCAGTCTGAAAGCTTTGCCTTTCCATGCTTTTGGAGCTGAATGAATTGCTGTATGTATACGCCCCGAAAACTCCAAGGTTATTTGATCTTCCTATTTTAAAATTGTTGCCCAATGATAACTGAAAACCGCCGTTAACCGGGGCTGTTGAATTTTCCTGTGCCCAGTTATTGGTAAGCGCGCGGCTGAATGACTTTACTTCCTGTACATTGTAGTTTGATGAAAGTACTGTCTGCCCGGGGAAAATTGAAGGAAGCTGCCTTGTGCCGTTATCTCTTCCGGAATTGAAGAACAGCAGTTTCTTTTCGCCCGCATTGTATGAAAGGAAATTTTCTCCGGTTGATATTGTGTTATAAGAAGAAGATGACGTGAAATTCAGTGAAAGCTGGTCAGGGAAATCTTTGGTTGTTACCTGTACTAATCCGCCTGAAAAGTTACCGATAAGATCAGGGGTATATGATTTTGATATAACGATATTATCAAGCAGGTTACTTGGAAAAAGATCGAACGAAAATGCTTTTTTATCCGGATCAGTACTTGGCAGTATTACGCCGTTCAAAGTAGTTGCGCTGTATCTTTCGTTTGTACCTCTTACAAAAACGAATTTATTATCAATTATTGATACGCCGACAATTCTTTTTAGTACATCAGAGCTTGTAGCATCTGCAGTTCTTTTTATCTGCTGGCTTGAAATACCATCCTGGATATTTTCAGCCTTCTGCTGCTTCAGCAGCATTGATGCTTCGTTGTTCTGAATCCTGGTAGCTTCAATTGTAACAGTATCGGTCAGTGTACCTTCAGGCTGCAGCACAAAATCCAGATTCACAATTTCACCTGATTTAATGTTGACTTTCACTATCTGCGAAACATAGCCAACGTATGAAGCTCTTACGTTCACCTCACCAGAGGCGATATTTTCAAATGTAAATTTTCCGTCAAGGTCTGAAGCTGTTCCTTTGTTTAGATTCTCAATTTTCAGGACTGCATCCGGCAATACACTGCCGTTGGCTCCATCCAGAACTTTTCCTGTAATTTTGTTATCCTGTGCAAATATATTAAGTGAGGATACACAAATTAAGAGTGCCGTAAAAAGTAAGTACTTTATTTTCATTTTTTCGTTAAAATTCCTTTTGATTGTATTGTAATTATACAAAAATTGCTAAATTGGATTAATGTTGTATAAGGGATTTGTTTGGTTTAAATTAAGATAAATCTTCAAAAATGACCGTAAATGTACATTGCTTAATACTTATCTAACAGAATTTAAATTCTCCTAATAATACTGTGATATAGTTCTTAACAATTCACTTTGAACAAAAAAAACGGCGGGTTAATTAACCCGCCTGATGTTTCAATTACTTTTATAT
>JABFSP010000189.1 GCA_013140565.1 Ignavibacteria bacterium | reverse complement strand
TTAAATTCAACTTTACAAATATAAAGAATATAGTTGCTAATAACAACTAAATTAATCTGGGATATTTTCTTAATACTGACCGGTAATTTAAGGACTTATTATTTCTGAAATTCTATGCAGGGTTTTTGTGAATGTCAGAAGCTCATCCTGGGGGATGTTCTTCAATATTGCGCTCTCACATTCGCTCATTACGCAGTTTATCCTTTTAATGGCATTTAATCCTTTTGTGGTGAGTTTAACATTAAATATCCGCTGGTCACCGTCATTTTTGGCTTCTTTCAAAAAACCATTATCAATCAGTTTATCAATTACCCGGCTGCCGCGGGATTTTGAAAGTCCCATAGTATTAGACATTTGCATACAGCTTACAATTTCCCCGGGGTTTATAGAAAGAAGTCCGCGGTATTCCGATGGAGAAAGTTTCAGCTCCTCACGGATGCTCTCTTCCTTGGACATACAGGTAAACTTAAGTTCAAATATAAGTTCTACTATCCTTTTGTTCATTTGGATATTTGTTGTTACAGGCAACTTACTCAGAAATCTTTAATATTTCAATGAACATGTTTATTAGCATTTTACAATTGAAGCAGGCTTACCGCAATTTTGCAGTTTACAGAAGTTTAAACCATTCAATTGATGCTGAATGTTAATACATATTATACTGACTTCATTTTTCAGAACGTCAATGTAAACCTGATCCTATAATTGAATAAAATATCAGCACAGCAAGAACTGAACCGATGAGTACAGCCATTAAGCCAAACAATCGCAAGGCGATATCCCACACTATCGGGGTAGGTTTTTTAACCTCGTACTTTTCTGTAATGCCCTGATCCTTGTAACGCTTCCACTGCTCGCTTCTTTCATGTAACATCTCTTTTTCTGTTACCTGGCCGTTGAATATTACAAAATCCATCGGGAACTTCTCAACGCGCAGGTGTGTGTTAAAAAAGTGGACAGTAAATATGAAACCTGTTGCCAAAAGAGCTTCGTCTGAATGAATAATTGTTGCCATATTGAATATCCAGCCGGGCAGGAAATAACTGAAGAATTCCGGAAACCATAATACCAAACCGCTTGAGCCGATAATTGCAACTCCCCAGAATACAGCTAAGAAGTCAAACTTCTCCCAATATGTCCATCTGTCAAATGCCGGCTTGGGTCCGCGGAAAAAGAACCAGCGGAACATAGCCATGATATCACTCAGATCCTTCCGGTTAATGAAAAGCGAATCGGGACCGAACAGCCTCTGAAAGAATGTTTGTTTTGAGGTTTTTTTAGAGAACAGAAAGCGAATACTCATCACCAGGGTTGCAATAAAATAACCGAATGTAACAATAGCGGCTATACGGTGAATTATTCCGGCGCTGCTTACTCCCCCTAAAAAGTCCATTAATGTTTTTCCCCATGAAGTATAATTAAACTTCAGCGGCAGACCAGTTAATGCAAGCGCTAGAAAACTCGTCACAACGAAAATGTGCAGGGTTATATGGATAGGTCTGAAACGTCTGTAGACTTTGTGTTTGATCTTAACAGCATTGCCTGTGCGAAGCTCATCGCCTGAGAAATCACGGGCATTGCGGTTTTGTTTCTTTTCAACAAAACCCCTGAATACCCAAAGCAATGAATGTATCCAGAAGAAAAGGAATGTACCTGCCAATAGGCCGTTCATAAACAATGTGACCCAGAAGAGTAACGGATACTTCTCACTGTTGTTCGGTTCAGCGTGTGCTATGAATTTCGAAAACCCGGTGCCTGCATTAACATGGCACTGTTTGCAGGTATTGGTTAAGTTTGCTGAATTTACAGTTGAGTTTGTATCCTTTGCTGGAAGTATACTGTGAGAGCTGTGACAATCTGCGCAGCCTGCAACTTTTTCAGGATATCCCAACCGGATATTCTTGCCGTGGTAACTTTCAAAATAAGTTTTAGGCGCTATGGTTGTAACATTACTGTTAGTCATCATCTTCGAATCAGCATGACACTTCATACAAGCCTGGGTATGGAATGACCTCCCCTCGGAAATGTTATCGATCTTGCTTATTGCATGCTTATTATGACAATCGGTACATGTAGGAGCGTCGTTATTTCCTTTTTCAAGCGCCTGGAAGTGAATGGATTTGAAATATGGTGATTCTTTTTCATGACACTGACTGCAGAGCAAAGCAGATGCCTTCTTATCATTTTTGATAGAAGTAATCTTATGTATATCTGAGTGGCATTTGGAGCATGGAACCGGAAGACGCTCGGAGTTATGGATACTTGTTTCGTGTTCCTTCGAAACTGAGCTGTGGCAGGTAGCGCAGTTCATTGGTTTGTACGAAACTACACAGGTGTTTTTCCCTTTCAGCAGTTTATCAACTGTATTCGCTTCATCTTTAACATGACAGGCTGAACACATTAATGATTTGTGAACAGACTTATTATAGGCATCAGTTGAAACATGTTTATCATGGCATTGTATGCACTCCGTATTATTTACGGAGCTTTGCGCAATAGAAACCTGTACCGCTGATCCAATGAGCAGCAGATAAATTATTGATCTTAGTGTTTTAAATAATATTTTCATACAATCATTTTTTTAGGATTTAGCTGCAAAGCCCGCCTGAACGTTTTTTAGTACTGATCTTTATTTTTGGAGCAAAAGCATCTTTAGGGAATAACTGAAGTACTTCTGAGGGCGGTGATGCTATGTTGAACGGTTTTCCTGAAATTGTCTTCCCTGCGAAAATAGTATTCCAGTCACGCAGCCCGTTTTCGAGGATATATACATTATTCACACCCTGAACCTTAAGGTATTTCCATGCCTGGGTAGAAACAGAATCATTCGAAGCAATTAAAACAACAACGCCCTGTGCAGGAAGTTGCGAGAGCAGTACGACAAACTTTGGATCAAGAAAATCTTCCGGTTTAACATTTTCAGAGCCTGTTAGATGGAAATTCCTGAATTCATCTTCCAAACGAAGATCAAGGGTTACAAGTTTTATTGAAGCATCGTTGTATGTTTTCACATACTCCAGCGGATGAATAAAAACATCCCGTGAAGAAAGCTGTGCTGAATAGCGGCTTTCCATCAAATTCCATTTGCGAACAGGGTCAGGCTGTCCGATAACCCAAACTAATAATGCAGTAAAAACCAGCGCAGAAGCGCCATAAATATATGAACGCCTTGTGATCTTCCATGACCATACTTTTCCTGTTCCTTTTGTTCTGAAAAACTCTTCAGTTTTTTCCGCGCCGTAAAACATAACTAATGCCATAAGCGTTACTGCGAATAATGTTGCACCTATGGACCATCCCAGCCAGTCTGAAACCAAATACCTTTCTGTGAAAGATGAATTCCAGAAATCATCGAAAGCCGGCAGCGATTCGCCGAAAAATCCTGCTCCAAGAATTGTGCCAACCAAAAAGAAGAGACCATCAATTTTAAAACTTGCTGCAGAAACCAGTGAAGTTCCCGGGCAATAACCCCCGACTATAAATCCGACACCCATTATGAGTCCGCCAATAATTCCCGGCCATAAGAAAGTTTGGGTCACCGAAATTTGCGCAAAATCAAGTAAGCCAATAGCAGCCGCGAGAAAAATTAAAAGCGCGGCGACTACTATACCGGTAAACATTGTTTTTAATACTCTCATATCTTTTAAATAGAACTGAGCGGCAAGACGCCTTGAGTCGCCAAAACCAGCCAATTCAAGTGAGACTCCAAAACCGATTCCGATGAGAACAAAAACAGCGTATCCGCCGTATTTTCCGAGAACTGCTATAACATCTATAGGTAACATAATAGAATAATTTTCTTATTAATAAAAATGGATCAGGTTAATTTTGGTTCAGCCCACAAACGGCGGACAAAATATGCTACAGCATAACCGCCGATAAAAACACTGAACATAAATGCCCAGCTCCCCAGCGATAGAACTGCACCGCCTGATAAAGCCTGCCCTGAAGTGCATCCGCGCGCAAACCTTGCGCCATAACCCATGATGAGTCCGCCTATCAAAGCAAAAATGAGCCGCTGTACATTTGAAATTTGGGGACCTTTGAATATTTCAACTTTTAACCTGCCGTTTAGAAATGCAGAGACCATTCCGCCCAGAAAAGTACCAATCAATAAAAACACACTGGCATGGTCCAGCGGATTGGTATCTCCTGCACCCATCACAGCAAAAGTGCTTAATGCATCAACATGTGATTGCCAAATCAATTTGGTAATCGCAACATGAATGCGGCTTATCGCGCCTGATGCACCCAGGCCGCTGTGAGTCAGCGCATACGCGCTGAACAGAACCACACCTAGTATGGCACCGGCAAAATATGGATTCTTATATGGTTTCGGTATTTTTTTCATAACAATTTTCAATTAAAAAATTTATTTTTCCGGACCCTGAAGCGGATCATGTTTATATCCCAGTTCTGCCCAGTTAAAACGACCCCCTGGAGAGTGGCAATCAGTACACGTTAACGCATTTTTACTTGTTGTAACCATGTGGGTGATCGGCCAGTACATTTTTGTTTGCGTAAATCCAAACTTTCCGCTATAGGGTAAGTCGCTGAGTTTCGCTCCTATTTCCAAAGCGTAACTCCAGTTGAATTTTGTCCAGTAGCCGCCCTCGCCGCTTGTTAACGGAGGAATAATAATGTTATTAACAACATCATAAGGCTGCGTAGCATGGTGAACCTTAAACGGCCATATCTTCGATTTCTGGTCACTGCGTGAACCTATAGGTTTATTCATGTAATGTTCAGTTTCAGCATCAAGCTTATCACCTAAAACATATCTCTCCATTTTTCCGCTAAACCATGCATAGGTAGGTACAACTCCCTCTTCATATTGGAATTCACCTTTGATCTTCAGGTATTCATGCGGAGAGTCAATCCTTGTTGAATCACCCGCTTTTGACCAGTCCCATATCATTTTTGTTGGAAGTTTTCTGGCGAACTCAGGTATATGGCAGGTTTGACATGCAATCCGGGATGTATGTTTGTTAAGCCTTGGCTCTTTATGAGGCGCTTCTGTATGACAATTCTCACAATTGAACCTGAGCGCAGTTGTTTTTTCTGTGTAAGTAGTATTAACTTTCCCGGAGATCTTATGTTCATGAGTTGTATGGCAATCAACACACTGGAAATTGAGTTTCCCCATATGAAAGTCCAGTTCCTGGTTTGCATTAATAAGTGATTCATCAAGATCGCCGTGTTTTACACCCATTCCGCCGCCGCCGCTGAAATGGCAAATCCCGCAATTCTCACGGGCTGGACGGCGTACACTTCCGGCTACAACTTTTAGGTTGACATTTTTGTTAGGCATGCCGCTTTTTGTTTTCACATATGTACCTGAGCCATCATGACAAACCAGACAATCAACGTTTTCTTCTTTAGTAAAGTCAAAATTCGCATCGCTCCAGCCATAACCCGCATGACATGTTGTACATGAAGCCCAATTTCCGATTATACTTATGCAAAAGTTATTAACCTGGTTCTTCTTACCAAGAAGCATAGTTTTTCCGTTTCTTTCAACATCACCGCTTAGCCATGTCCAATGCGGTGTTTTCATTACTTCTCCGGCGCTTTTGGGATGGCACTCAAGACAGTTGCGGGTAACCTTCTGCGGAGAATCGATCGAGTCCTTAAAATAAGCGCTGTGATCCAGGTGCGGAAGCACGCGTCCTTCAAGGGGATTCAGCGGCTTAGGCACCTGGTTATTTTCAGAATTGGAATTTTTGTTGCATGAACTCGCTGCCAGTAACAATATTAAAGTAATTCCAACATATATAAGAAAATAGCGCGTAGACTTTGTAGTAATCATAATTTATTCGATGTATAGTATTTAATGATCAAAAAGCACATTATCATACTCCTGCTTAACTTTCTTTAACAATTTTTCATTCTTACAAGAAATCCGTTATAACTTAATACTTCCATGTTAATGATAGATGGAACAGCATTGTCTGAAGCGAAGATGTGCTGCTGTTATATTCCGAAGCGATTGTGCTTGGGTTAGAAGCAACAAGTTCTTTATTCAATGCCATTTCATAAGCAAAGTTCACAGCAAACTTTGGTGAAAGATTAAATGTTCCGCCTGCCATTACGTGGTTTTCGACAATTGCAGGGAATACA
This sequence comes from Ignavibacteria bacterium, assembly GCA_013140565.1. Taxonomy (GTDB): domain Bacteria; phylum Bacteroidota; class Ignavibacteria; order Tepidaquicellales; family OLB5; genus OLB5. The sequence goes on along the minus strand of JABFSP010000189.1, from coordinate 3,356 downwards.
GGGAACACTGTTGTTTCAGGAACCGGGTTTGTACCGTATGTATAGCCTAAACGGAAAGTGAACATTTTTGAAAAATCATACTCGCCCCCTGCGTGAATGATATATGAATCTTTCCATTCCATCGGGAAGTTGAGTGTAAACGCGCCTGTGTTGCCCATCATTCTGTTTATGTTGGCATTTTCGCCGCCGGTCATGCTGAGCTCCATTTTTTCAAATGCTTTTTTCCAGTTCAGCCATTCAAAATCCATACCGAAACGGAATTTTTTACTCGGGGCAGCATATGAAAAACCGAAAGATATCTGCTGAGGCATTGAAAGCTTGTTTTCGAGATCATACGTTGCTTTAGCGCCCAGCGAGAGATCTATTCCCATTTGTGTAAATGCTGTCATTGCGGAATCCATCGCCTGCTGCTGTGTGATACCGGGGTAATTTGTCATGTAACCCATTACAACCCTGCCGAAAGCGTCATTCATTTGGTAGGTCATATCCATATCAGCTTTACCGTTCTTGTAAGTAAGATCAACCGGCAGTGTATAGCTTAAACCGAGCGAGAACATATCGTTTACTTTGTAAGCAAGTCCTATCTTTCCGCCAAAACCAAAGGCTGTAAGATCGCTCATATTTGCATATGCTGTTACTTCGCTGTAACCAAGTCCGCCCTGTGACTGCGGTGCGGAAAACATCTGACCGAAGGTCATTCCGGTCTGCGGATTAACAACACCTTTAAGCTCGTTTGGAGACAGACTGTACGGCATACGGAAATCCATCATGCTGTAATACACGTGTGCAGAAAAACCTGCAGAAAAATTTTTGTTGAATTTATATGATAGTGAGGGTCCGCCCTGCATAACTGCGAATTTGGAGAAGTATTCCTGCTGAACATAGTTGCCTGAAGCATCTTTAAATAACTGGTGGTTTAATTTAAAATCTGAACCCATTCCCCCGTTCGTGAAAAAACCGAGTCCTATAGTTAATTTAGATTTTTTTGGAGTGTAGGTTACGCCAAGAGAAGGAAGCGGGTATGTAGCTGAATTTCCTTCAGCATCATTAATTGTATTGGTAAATTTTAATTTTGGCATCATCATCGAAAAATTCGCTTCAAGCATGTTTTCCTTTAAGAATGAAATACCTGCAGGATTTGTCATAAGCAGGGTTGTGTTATCAAAGAATCCCGTTGATACCCCGCCTCTGCCTGTGGTTTTAGCGTCAAAACCAATGAGCCTTGTTCCGTTTTGCGAATAAGCTTCAGAAATAACCAGTAAAGAAACCAATAATATTAAAATGTTTTTCATATAGATAGAATAGTTTATTTGGAAGTCATTTTGTTTTATGATAATAGTCGTTATTAGCAACTAACTACTGTACAAAAATAATATGCCGGGCCTGCGATAAAATATGTTCTGTATCAACGGGAAATATGATATTTATCGTTTTGGTTGCCTATAGCAACTTATACAGGTACCCTTAAGCCAGACTTGACTTTCCAAACAATATTCATTAAGTTGCCATTAGCAACTAATTAAAAGTTATCATTGTTATGAATTTTATGAAAAACGCTAAACTAAAAGTTCACATTATATTACTAGCTGTCTTATTTATTGCTTTGCTCAGTTCATGCGGTAAAAAAGAAGATAAATCAGTGAATTACAATACTCCCGTAGATCAGAATACGGCTACGCAGAACCCGGTTACAAACAATAATTTGAAATCGAACCCCGAGCCGGTTAAAAAAGAAAATATTAATAAAGAAAATAATACAAAAGGAACGACTAAAATGGTACATTTAACAGCAGCTGAATTCAAACAGAAGGTATTTAATTACGAAACCCAGAAAGAATGGAAATTCACAGGTGATGTTCCTGTCATAATTGATTTTTACGCAGACTGGTGCGGACCCTGCAAAATGGTTGCCCCGGTTCTTGAAGAGCTATCAAAAGAATATGACGGCAAGGTACAGATCTACAAAATAGATACAGAAGCCGAGCAGGAGCTTGCTCAGGTATTCGGTATTCGCAGTATTCCTTCAATACTTTTCATCCCAATGGATGGCAAACCGCAGATGTCAATGGGCGCATTGCCTAAAGAAAGCTTTGTAAAAGCTATCAACGAAATATTGCTTGTTAATTAATTATACAGAAAATCATGAAGAAGAATATAGGTTCAGCCGATAAGATAATCAGAATAATCATTGCCCTGGCAGTGTTTGTTCTGTATTTCACCGGAACAATTTCAGATACACTTGGAATTTTACTGATGGTATTTGCAGTTATATTTGTATTAACAAGTTTAATAGGCTCATGTCCGCTTTACCTGCCGTTGGGACTCAGCACATTAAGGAAAAAATTAAAAGGCTAACATTATTATGATTGATAAATATGTGAAGAATAAATTTCTTAAACTAGGGTTATATGGCATAATAGGCGGATTGATTGGGTATGCATACTATTATTATGTAGGCTGCTCAAATGGCTGCCCTCTTAGCTCAAACTGGTATATTACCACAGGCTACGGATTCGCTTCCGGATTGCTGCTTGGGCTGCCGCCTAAGAAAAAGCCTGAAGATACCGAAAAAAATCCGGCATAATTTTTCAGATCAGCACAGCATTCAACATATACTTTACTGCATTTAAAAATAAAGCCTGTAGTTATACAGGCTTTTTTTATTGCTGTTAATTTCAATTTAACGTACTATTTACAAGACTGCTTCGGCAAAAAGCGCCTCGCAGAGTGTTATTCCTCCGCAGTCTCCCTGCCCGTCTTGGCAGAGTCTCCTGTATGGGACTCTGCGACAATACCAAAACAAATTCCTGAAATTCGTGGTTATATCTTTTAACCCTGTTTCCCAAACTCCGGTTTGGGAAACCAAAAGCACACTATCATTCCGATTTTATCATCACCAATATCATCTTAAAGGCAGTCACAGCCTTCAATGAATGGGTCACGCCTGCGGGCATTATAATAGAATCTCCGCCGTTCAGCAGGTACTGCTTGCCTGAAACTGTTACTTCCGATTCGCCATCGATTATCTGCACAAAAGCGTCAAATGGTGCGGTATGCTCACTTAATCCTTCGCCTTTATCAAAAGCAAATAGTGTTATATTGCCCGTTTTTTTCTTCAATAACACCCTGCTTACAACAGCGCCCTGCTGATATTCAAGCAATTTGTTTAAATTGATCTTTTCTGTGTTGCCGGTAGTTTCGCTCATTTGATTAATTTTTTAGTTATCCAAATATAACAGGTTACTTTTACATTCAATTTGATATAAGTCAATTATGTAAATTTATCTGATATTACACAAATAACGCATATCTATAAATACAATTGACTAATTTAAGTATTAAATGAAACATATATT
>JABFSP010000386.1 GCA_013140565.1 Ignavibacteria bacterium | reverse complement strand
TTAATATCTCACACTATAAATTTTTTGAAGAATTTCTGTTTTAATGTCAATTTCACAACCTGTGAAAGGGTCTTCAAATATACGAGTACTGTCTCCATCTTTCATTAGTGCTGAGTAGATTTCCTGTTGCTTATCAAATCCAATTACATCTGACATCAACATACGCTTTATCCAAAATTCAGAAGCTTTTTTTGTCAGTTGCATTGCCAATCAATATTCGCTAAAATCAGCATAAAAGTTATTAAATAATATTTTTACTTGATTAGCTTCGTTATTTAATCTTTGACCCGGATGTCTATGAACCCACGCAAACTTTTTAGCATTAGGGACAGGAAAAGAAATACAGGTCATAAGATCACATGTATTATTATCTAAAAACCTGTTATGACAATTACCTGTCTGTAACCCTCCATTTAAAGAAAGGTTTCCCTCGTTATCAATAAAGAATTAGCTGCACTATATATACAAAATGAAAATATTGGTTATAATGCAGGTTTATATTCAGCCCATAAAACACCGACTGGACATAAGCTGATTTACTGGCTATACCAGGCCGGATAGAGGATTTTTAAGCATATCTTTTTAAATGATAAGGCAGGGTTTGTATGCGGATTCTTCGGGATTAGTACTTAAAACAACAAGCGGAGTTTACTTCTACAGTTTAAAAAACAGAATCTTGTACGGATACAAAAAAGATTGCGCTCATAAAATAATCATTAGCTTATTAGTCATTTGTATTGAATATAAAGCAGGTTTTTCAGGTGCCTGCTATTATATTGTTATCACAAAGCGATAGTTCATACATGATATGATTTAGTTTAACGGACAACTCTTTTACTTCTTCGGAAATACCCTCAAGACCTGAAATAATAGCCTGAATACTTCTTATAATTTCCTTTTTGTTAAGTTTCTTTACAAAGGAATCTTTAAACAAATCAAGAATATTTTGAGGCAAATCATCAAACCCGCGGCCATAATCAATATTTAGTCCACGTGACTGACATGCAAGCTTGAGAGCGTAATTCCGCGCTTCACTGATCCAAAATTCCGCCTGCCATAATCTGTTTCGCTCCATGCAAAATCGAGCCCTTAAAATATGATGTACCATATATCCAAACAGTTCCTGTATTGGCAATGATCTTGGTTGAGCTTTTTCATATTGATTGCCGTACAATAGTTTGAAATGCGGACCTACCGCACCAAACTCAGATACCGGGGAAAATGAAAGGTCAACCTGGAGGCAGCCCGGAAGGATAAAAACCCTGTAAATTGTGTTTTCTCTCTTTACATCAAACAGGGTAATCCCGTCGAACTCATTTGAGATAAGATCTGTCCATGAATCAATCATTGAACTTATTGAAGTGGATTCAGCAACTCCGAAGGTCAGGTCAATATCAGACCACCTGTCTTCTTTTCCGTGAGCATAAGAACCAATTATAGCAGCAGAAACAATTCTGCTGTCGTTTTTCGCGTTGTTGATCAATCTTTGGCGAACTTCCTGCCTATATTGAATTGTGAACATATATGAATTTGTTTACGTTTATCTTAAATATACCTAATGAGGTGCTATATAATTATTATCTCAGATTCTTTTACTTCACAAGTATCATCTTCTTTGTTGCGGTAAAGTCATCGGTTTCTATTCTGTAAAAGTATATTCCGCTGGAATATGAGGATGCATCCCAGTTAAGCTCATGGGTACCTGCATTAAAATCAGAATTGACTATTTCCTGAAATTCTCTGCCGGAAGCATCGTATATAGTAAGTCTCACATTCCCGGCTTTAAGCATCGAGAACCGGATTTTAGTTATGGGATTAAATGGGTTAGGGTGATTTTGATGAAGAATAAATGCATCGGGAATACTGTTATTTTGCATAAACCCAAGAGGCGTGCCCAGTGTATGAACACCATTTGCAAGTGTACCTCCGAATAAATTTCCATTTGAAGTATTTGTAAGCGTCAAAACACTTGCATTTTCAGGAAGCCCGGTATTTATGGTATCAAAAGTAATTCCGGCATCTGTTGATTTGAATATATTGAATTGCGTCGCAACGTACAAAGTATTATTATTGTTTATAATATGGATATCCTCTATCAAATCAAAAAAGGGCAGTTGTAAACCGGTGAATTCCCAGCTTGCTCCATTGTTAGTTGAAATGAACAAATTGTTTCCATCGCCGGCAAGTCCTGTATAAATATTTCCATCAGCATCTTTTGTTAACCCCAGAACATAGGCTGATACAGGAATTCCGGCGCTGAGCCAGTTATTACCGTCATTAGTTGTATAAAGTAGTGTCATATCGCTTGTGCCGGCAAATAGTTTACCTTCTGAACCAAGTACCAGACATTTAGTTAAGCCTCCGCGTTGCCTGACTCCATTGAATGTCAATCCAACGAGGTCCCGGTTGCTCCAGGAAATGCCATTATCAGTTGAAAGATACATGAATGCTCCAACATCACCTATTGTTGGACCAAGAGTTACACTATTAATTGCGTAAATCTTTCCGTTATGGGTAAATTCAAAACCTCCCCCGAAGGCTGAATTATTGGATCTGGTTTCTGAAAATACACCTGTCCATGTTGTTCCTCCGTCTGTTGAACGGAAGATCTCAATTGTTGAAGTAGTTGTTGCAAATGCATATATTTTCCCGTCCGGTGAAGTTGCAATAGAAAATATTCTTTTACCGGCCAGCCCGGAAGAATTCCATGAGACCCCGCCATTGGTTGACTTAAATATACCAACTGCCCATCTTGCCGCGAATATATTGCCCGATGAATCAACAGTAATTGCC
>JABFSP010000215.1 GCA_013140565.1 Ignavibacteria bacterium | reverse complement strand
AGGAAAAATAATAAATATCTAACGTTCTGCCAATAAAGTGATAGTTGAAGGTGTAAATATCATAAAACGCCACACACGACCAAGCCAGAAGCATCCGCAGGGCGGAATCACACAAAAAGAAGCGCCGATACAGGTATCAAATGTTATGCTCATTGATCCAAAAGCAGGTGAGCCAACAAGACTTGGTGTGCAGGTAATTGAAGAAGCTGAAGGTAAGAAGAAAAGAATGAGATACGGTAAAAAAAGCGGCGAAATTATTATAAGTTAAAAGTATAAATTATTCATATAGATGGCTAACGAGAAAAAAGAAAAGAAAGCACCTAAAGCAGATAAACAGGAAGACCCAAAGGGTAAAAAATCCGCAAAGAAACCTGAAACCAAGGAAGTATTTGTAGAGGAAAAGATCCCTGTAAGAATGCATGATTTTTATAAAAGCGATGTGGTAAAAACACTTTCGACGAAATTTGGTTATAAAAATCCTTTCCAGGTACCCAAGCTTGAAAAGATATCTATCAATGTAGGTGTTGGTGCCGCTACACAGGATCCCAAGATTGTTGACGTAATTGTTAAAGAACTTGAAAATATTGTAGGTCAGAAACCGGTTGTAGCCAAGGCTAAAAAATCAGTTTCTAACTTCAAGTTAAGAGAAGGAATGAAAATTGGCTGCAAAGTAACTTTAAGAAAAGCCAGGATGTATGAGTTTCTTGATAAACTGATAAACATTGCAATTCCGCGTATAAGGGATTTCAAAGGTATACCCGATAAATCATTTGACGGAAACGGTAACTACACGCTCGGTTTAAAGGAACATGTTATTTTCCCCGAAGTGAATATTGATAACGTTACAAAACATTTTGGAATGGATATTACTTTTGTTACTTCAGCTCATTCAGATGATGAAGCAAGAGAGCTTTTAAAGGCATTTGGAATGCCGTTCGTAAAAAGAGAAGTATCACTAAATTAAAAGAGAACTAATTTACAGGAGCAAATATTGGCAAAAACATCGCAAATAGCCAGAGAGAACAAAAGAAAAAAATTAGTAGAAAAGTACGCTGAAAAAAGAAAAGCGCTTAAAGCATCAGGAGACTATGACGCTTTAACAGAACTTCCGCGTAACAGTAATCCTGTCAGACTTCATAACAGGTGTGCTGTGACAGGCAGAGCAAGGGGTTTCTACAGGAAGTTCGGCATCTCCAGGCTGACCTTCAGGAAAATGGCGCTTGAGGGAAAGATCCCCGGCGTTAAAAAAGCAAGCTGGTAATAAATTTAAAAGTTAAATTAAAGTAAATAATGTACACCGATCCAATATCAGATTATTTAACAAGAATAAGGAACGCACAGAAAGCCAAAAAGAAATCTGTTGAAATTCCTGCTTCCAAAATGAAGCTCAGAATAACAGAGATCTTAAACAGGAACGGCTTTATCGGCGATTTTAATGTTGTTGAAACTAAAACCAAACAGGGTAGCATTGTTATAAAGTTAAAATACAATAACAGTGAGGGCGTCATCATCGGTCTTGAAAGAGTAAGCCGTCCCGGGATCCGCAAGTATGTTGAAAGTACTGCTATTCCGAAAGTACTTAACGGTTTAGGTATTGCTGTTGTTTCTACATCAAAAGGATTAATGACAGATAAAGAAGCCAGAAAACTTGGTGTTGGCGGAGAAGTTGTCTGCAGCATTTGGTAATTTTATAATAAGTTTAAGAGATAAAACATCAGAAATAAATGTCAAGAATAGGTAAAAAACCGGTTAAAATATTAAAAGGCGTTAAAGTTGAAAAATCAGGCGATAACATAACTGTTAACGGCCCAAAAGGATCTTTAAGCCTGTATGTTAATCCAGTGATCAAATCGGAGATCAGGGAAGATGAAATTGAATTCTCCCGCGGCTCTGAGCTTAAGAGGGAAAAATCTCTTCACGGCCTGTATGCTATTTTAGTTAAAAATATGATAAATGGCGTAACAGAAGGTTTTACAAAAAAGCTGGAGCTGGTTGGTATAGGTTACCGTGCTGAAATAAAACACGGTCTTTTATACCTGAGTTTAGGATTTTCACATCCAATTATTTTTACATCTCCTGAAGGAATTAAAATAGATGTACTCAATGATACGTCATTATTAATATCAGGTATTGATAAACAGCTTGTTGGACTTGTTGCAGCTAAGATAAGGTCCCTAAAGAAACCTGAACCGTATAAAGGCAAGGGAATAAAGTATGAAGGCGAATTCATAAGAAGAAAAGCCGGTAAAGCAGCAGCAAAATAATCATATTTTTTAAGTTAAGTAATAAAAGAAATTAATTTTTATCGATAATGCCGACAAAAACAAAATTAGAGCCACGTCAGAAAATAAAGCTAAGGATCAGAAAAAGAATAATAGGTACTCCCGAAGTACCAAGGCTGGTGATTTTCAGAAGTTTAACCAATGTTTACGCTCAGTTAATTGATGATATAAACGGCAAAACACTTTGTTCGGTATCGTCAATTGCTAAAGAAGTAAAAGGTGAAACCGCAAAAGCATCAAAGACAGATAAGAGTAAATTGATCGGCAAGAAGATAGCAGAAAAAGCTGCAGAAAAGAGTATTTCAAAAGTTGTATTCGATAGAAACGGCTACCTTTATCACGGTAGGGTAAAAGCTATTGCAGATGCTGCCCGCGAAGCTGGACTCAAGTTCTAGTCTTTTTGCATTAGCGGCCCCTAACTCCACTTGAATTATTAATTTAAATTCTCGGGTCGTCTAATGGCAGGACAGCGGCCTTTGGAGCCGTTAGTGGAGGTTCGAATCCTCCCCTGAGA
>JABFSP010000115.1 GCA_013140565.1 Ignavibacteria bacterium | reverse complement strand
GCTTAAATTAGCTAAATGAGTAATACAAGGATTGAAGACCTGAGGACTATACTGGCTGCTGACCCGCAGGATACGTTTGCAAGGTATGCATTAGGGCTCGAGTATCTATCCATCAACGATATTGATTCAGCAAAGGATATGTTTGAAGAGACATCAATTCTGGATCCGAACTACGTTGCAACATACTATCAATTAGGCAAAACATATGAATTGTTAGGAGATGAAAGTATGGCAAGAAAAGTATACGAAAAAGGCATTTATGTTGCGGCTTCACAAAGTGATGAACATACAAAATCTGAACTTGAGCAGGCATTAAGTGAGTTGTTGTAGCAAAACATAATACTACTTCTTAATATAAAAAATATTATCACACTGAATTTAATCCAAATCAATAATAAAACCAGATCTGATATATAGATAATACCTCTACTTATTCTCTAACTTAACTTTAAAATGATGCTGAAAAAACTCGTTTTCATAGCAGCTTTATTTGTTCTTGGCAGTTCTTTATATTCACAAAATACCAATGGCGGATGGAACATATATACTTCATTAAGGGAAGTGAAAGGTATTTCACTGGGCAGTAATCTGGTTTGGGCTGCTTCATCCGGCGGATTGTTTAATTTTGATCCCAATAATCCTTCAAACATTAAAAAATACACCACACTTGATGGACTTGGTTCTAATGAGTTAACGGCAGTAACCGCAAGCAGCAACGGAAGTGTGTGGTCAGGCGCATTTGACGGATCAATCAGTGTATTGAACCCAAACGATCAATCATGGAGACAGATAACAGATATTTTTACTTCAACAGAACCATCAAAAAGGATAAATTCTTTTTACGAATACAATAATTTAATGTTCTTTGCAACTGAGTTTTGTATAGTGAAGTTCAATATTCCTCAGTTCCAGTTTGTTGACCAGCCTTATACCAGGTTTGGTAATCTGACATCTCCTTCAGCAGTATATGATATAATGGTCATTAACGATACCATATGGGCAGCTACAAAGAACGGAATTGCATATGCTAACATTAACAATAACCTCCCCATTGCTTCCAACTGGTCATCTTTCACAACTGGTAATTCTGTCCTCAAAAACAACAAGATTAACAGTGTAGTATACTACAACTCAGCAGTATTCATGGGAACTGACAGCGGTATGGTCTATTTCCAGAACGGAACTTTAAATAACTTTGCTCCTTTATATAACGGGAATCCGATTGAAGACCCTGTATCAAAAATGACAGTATCTGGCGGCACGATGTATTTCTCGGTTTTTTCGTATGATGGTAGCAACAGGACCAATTTCAGGATATTTAAAGTTAATCTGTCAAATATCAATAATGCCGAGCTTATCGAAAGCGGAACGGATGCTAATTCTTTGAAAGTTAATTCTGCCGGTGATTTGCTAATAGGTACAGTAAATAATGGGGTAAGTGTTTTCAGAAATAATACCAATAATTATGTTTTTCCTAATGGTCCATTTTCTAATTTAAATTTCAACATTGCAGTTGATAACAATCATGATGTTTGGGCTCTTTCAGGATCCCTTGGAGACTGGCAAAACAGATCCGGAATATATAAATTAACCGGTGATTCATGGTTTAATTATACAAGTAGTGAATTTCCTGAAATGGGCGGAGGTTGTTGCGGCTGGGTATTTACTTATCCATCAAGCAACGGTGATATTTGGGTAGCAGGTTTTGGTAATGGACTTTTGAAAATTAATGGCAATACACTTGTAAGATATGACGAGTCGAATTCTGTTCTTCGGCAATTTGGGTCTCCGGGCTTTGTGCTAGTTAACGGAATTGACGAAGATAACAGCGGTAATTTGTGGGTTATCAATAATAGAGTACAAAATAATTTCGTTAATTTTACCACGGGATTGAGCTATCCTACCCCGAGCGGGAATCCTGATGATTTTCACGGTACTTTTCTTGCAATAGATAATTACAACACAAAATGGGTTACTCTTCACCCGGTTGAAGGAAATATAAGGGGCGTTATATATTTTAATGAAAATACCAGTCCCCGTGGCGGATTGATCACATATTCACAGTTAGGTACAGATGTAAGTCAGGTAAATGGTTTGATGGTTGACAATAATGGAGAAGTTTGGATTGCAACAAATAATGGTGTTATAATTATTCCAAATCCTGAACAGGTAATTAATAATCCCGGCACAACTCCAAATTTGTTCAAAATGAGAATAATTGAGAACGGAATAAGCACTCCGCTGACAGAAAATGTACTTTCAATTGATGTTGATGCTCTCAACAATAAATGGCTCGGAACGATCTCTGACGGTATAATATACGTTTCTCCGGATGGTTCAACATTGTTAAATAGATTTAATAAGTTGAATTCTCCATTGCTGGATAACAGAATAACATCGATTAAATCGGATAGAAATACCGGGAAAGTATATTTTGGTTCTGATAAAGGTATTGTATCATACAAAACAATAGCTATAAAGCCGTTGACAGAATGTTCAGATATAAAAGTTGGTCCAAATCCGTATCTTCTGCCAAATTCAACATTACTAAAAATTGATGGGTTAGTAGAAGAATCAACACTGAAGATCATTTCAATTAGCGGAACTCTGGTTGCAGAATTTGAAACTCCGGGAGGCAGGGTAGCGACCTGGGATGGCAAAGATACATACGGGAACTACGTTTCATCAGGGATATATATCGTAGTAGGTTATAATAAAGATGGCAGTAAAGTTTGCAGCGGTAAGGTTGCTATTGTAAGAAAATAATGAATCTCATAAATGTATTCGGTAATAAGTATGGTAG
>JABFSP010000067.1 GCA_013140565.1 Ignavibacteria bacterium | reverse complement strand
TGACAAGAAATGGTCTCACTTTGCCATAACCGTTAACAAACTTGACCTCATCATAATGATTTTTTAATAACCTATCATAATAAGGTTTAATTTCTCTAAACTCTATTTTTTTAGTCCCCCGTAATATCTCATCAAACCACTTTCTATACAAGCTCAAATGTAATCTTCCCATCATAATTCAATCTCACAATTTCGCTATTTAATGATTTCGCAATTTCAACTCTCTCCGCAGCAGCTTATCACGACATTTTTGCACTTTGGGCACTGGTAATGACCATGCACCCAAACATACTCAACCGCGCTTTGGCAATACGGACAGAACTGGAATTTATTCAGCTTAAGCTTCTCAAAAAGCTCATCCAGCTTTTTAGTATCTAATTCCTTGCCGGATTTCTTAGAATTATCTGAATTTTCATTTTCCATGTTCAATTCAAAATTCCTAATTCGTAATTGTTAATTGCTTCAGACTTCTTCCATCAGCGACCTTATCGCGTTGAACTTGCCGCCGAATTTTTCTATGTGCGAGTTCTGCAGCAAAGCTGCGTGTTCTATCTGGTAACGCTCGTAATCTTCAACATTATCGCACACATACTGAATTACATACGTTGTGCCTTCTTCCGGCTCCGGTGAAAGCAGCCTGTGCATGCTGTAGTTGTTAAAGCATTTTGTTGCAATGACATCGGGAATGTGCTGTGTTGTCATCCAGTCAACCCAATCATCATGGATATCATCATCTACATTTATTGTTACGTTGTATGATAGCATAGTTTATTTTTGTTTATTGTTTATTTATATTTCAAAAATCAAAAGCATGAACCACAAATTTTAACGAATTGCACTAATTTATTTTAAAGTTTTGCCCTGCAAACTTAAAAGTCTTGATGGTAAAAACTGAGATACTGAAAACAACTTAATGATACTCAATTGTGTAATTTGTGAAATTCGTGGCTAAAAAATCTTCTGATTCTATATTTAAAGACAGTTAAGCCTTCCGCCATCAACAGGCAGATTTATTCCGTTAATGTATCCCGCCAAAGGTGAAGCAAGAAATGCAGCCGCATATGCAGGCTCTTCAGGTTCAGCAAACCTGCCTGCGGGAATTTCAGCCAGCCACTCTATTTCAATTTCCTCCAATGACTTTCCGCTTGCCTCAGAGCGTGATCTGAAAATTCCGAAAAGTCTTTCTGTTCTGGTTGCACCGGGCAGTATATTATTCACAGTTATCCCGAACGGTGCAAGCTCAACCGAAAGCGTTTTAGACCAGTTTGCAACCGCGGCGCGGATGGTATTTGATACCCCCAGGTTCTTAATTGGCTGTTTAACTGATGTTGAGATAATATTTATTATCCTGCCATATTCATTTCTTTTCATACCTTCAATTAGCGCCTGGACCATTATCTGATTACAGATCAAATGATTGCGGAAAGCCTGTTCAAACTCACCTGTTTCGGCTTTTAGAATTTCACCGCCTTTGGGTCCACCGGTATTATTTACAAGTATATGCACAGGCTTTGCTTCACTTGCAAAATTAAGCATCTTGCCGCGTAGCTCCTCAGGATTTGAGAAATCTGCCACAATAAAATTATGGTTCTGAGTTTTTGATGCAGGTAGTTCCCTCAATACTTTACGCAGTGATTCTTCGTTTCTGGCTACCAGTACAACATTTGCGCCGCACTTTGCAAACTCAATTGCAATTGCCCTGCCAATACCCTGCGAGCTTCCGCATACAACGGCGTTTTTCCCTGTAAGATCAATTTTCATTTTTTCACTTTTTTACAATATCTATTTTTTTTAGAATCAATAACCACGAATTTCACTAATTAGTAGCAATATCTTTTAAAATCACATAATCTATCACTAACAACCTTTACTTGTTGCTAAAATTGAAGCTTAACTCTTTGATCAATTCTTCCGGAAGTTTGGGCAGTTCTGAGCGGGGAATCAGGAACGTTGGGAGATTGAACAGGTCAGTAAATACCCTGTGCTTATCAACTGTTGACATTAAGTACTGGTGACCCGACGAGCCGCCTGTGCCTATTTTGGTTCCAATCATCCTCTGCACCATCAGCGCATGCCTGTATCGCCATTCGGTAAACAACTCATCCATTTCAATCAGTGTATTTAAGAACATGAATGGCAAATGCAAAATGGGCTCATCGCGGTACAGATTTATAAATATCGCCGCAAGCATCGAACGGTTCGAGAGATGCCTTCTTCCTTCTTTGACAAGCTCGTTGTGTTTGGCTTCATCAAACAATGCTTCAAAATTCTCGCGGTTCAGTTCAATATTGCGAAGCTGGAATTCCCTTTTCTTTTCTGTAAGAGTCGCGTTTTCCATTATTATCTTTGTATCATGCTCAAGCATTCTTTCAACAGCTTCTTTGTAGCTTTGCCAGAAATTAAAACTCTGCGAATTCAGAAACGGCGTACGCTCAAGCCACTTTTGAACCAGCTCAAAAAGCGATGGGTTTCTTACTGTTTCCAGGATCAGTTTCCTGTGCGTTTCTTCAAGTGTGTTAAGATAATCTATATTATTATACTGAATACGTTTTTCATCTGAAAGCCCGAGTTTATTTTCAATTAAACGGAACTGGAAACTCTGGAATCCCGATGCCGGAATAAGGAAATCCCTGAACTCAAGGAAATCGAGCGGGGTCATGGTTTCAAGCACTCTTAGCTGTTCAATAAGCAATTTCTGTATTTCGGTTACCCTGTGCAGACGTGATACAGCAATGCCGATGCTTTTTTCATCAACAACATCATCACGGAACATTGTGTTGACGGAATCAACTTCATGCAGTATCTGCTTGAACCAAAGCTCATATGCCTGGTGTACAATTATAAACAGCATTTCATCATGCGCCTTATAGCCGTACTCAGTGCTTTTGGGTTTTTGTGAATTCAGCAGACTTTCAAGCTGAAGGTAATCTGCGTAATATATAGGCGGAAACTTGCTCATTTTTTATGAATTTAGAGATTTAAGGATGTAAAATAAGGGTATTGGTTTAATAATAAAAGATATAAAAAGTGTTTTAAAATACCTTAAAAACTGCAAATTTCAGGTAGGTTGTTTCATTCATCCCGGGGATTGAAGGATGATCGAACGATGCCCCGTTAAAATGCACCTGCTGAAGTTTACGGTTTGCTTTTGATGCACCGCTTATGACCGCTTCGAGGAAATCTTCCTGGGAAACATGGTGTGAACATGATGAAGTTACCAGGTAACCGTTCACTCCAACACAGCTTGCCGCCATTTTATTGAGTTTAGCATAGCCTTTTAAAGCGGTTGGAATACTCTTACGGCTTTTTGCAAACGCGGGCGGGTCGACCATAACAATATCAAATGTTCTGCCGGCATCAATACTTTTGGTAAAGTAATCAAACACATCCATTACAATAAAATCAGTTTCACTCGTCAGCTCATTCAATGCAAAATTCTTCTCAGCATTTTCAATCTCACCGGTTGATGAATCAAGGAACGTTACAAATCCCGCGCCCGCTTTTGAGGCATGCATTCCAAATCCGCCGGAATTACAGAAAGCGTCCAGTACGGTTTTGCCGCCGGATATTTTTTCAATGAATTCCCTGTTATCGCACTGGTCAAAATAAAATCCCGTTTTCTGTGATGACGCAAAATCTATTTTGTACTTCAGGCTTCCGTCATCAATTGTTTCGGGTGTTGCTTCGCCAAGAAACACTGTATCATCTTCAGGCAGCCCTTCGAGTTTCCTGAAATACGGGTCGTTGCGGGTAAAGATATTTTCCGCGCCAAGGTCGTTCTTCAATACATCAACCACAAGCTGGATATTTTCATTCATACCAAAGCAGTACACCTGCATTACGTATGTATTGTTATACTTATCTATAATGAGTCCGGGCAGGAAATCACTTTCACTGAATACCATGCGGTATGATTCACGGTTTGGGTAAAACGTCTTTCTCAGGTCATTAGCCTTTAGAATAGAATCCTTAATGTATGAACCAAGATCATCTTCATATGTATTGTTCAGCAGTCTTAAGGATATCAGTGAGTTTTTGTTATAAAATCCTGTACCAAGATATTCCTTCTGGTCATATAGCTCAGCAAGTACGCCGCTTTCAGGGCTGCCTTCTGTTTTCGCTATTTCATTGCTGAATACCCATTGGTGACCGTTACGTATCCTGCGGGATTCGTTCTTCTTTAAAAATATAGCAGCCAATTTATTTTATTTTAAGTTTTCTATTACCTTAGCAAGTTTACTGCTAACGGTTGATGCGACTTCTTCAAGGTTAGGGTTTGCGACTGCCTTCATTGATTCCATCGGATTAATGGCAGACACCTGCACAATACCGCCCTCTTTTTCCTGTACAATTACATTACAGGGCAGCATTACGCCAATATTCTCTTCTTCGCTCAATGCCTTGTATGCAAGCGGGGGATTGCAAGCTCCCAAAATTCTGTATTTGCGGAAATCCACATCAAGCTTTTTCTTTAGTGTTTCTTTTACATCTATTTCAGTAAGTATCCCAAAGCCTTCTTTTTTCAGCTCTTCGGTTACTTTTTCGATCGTTTCTTCGAAGGATGTTGTTACGGTTTTTGAATTATGGTACGTCATAATATTCAGTAATAAAATGTAGAATTAAAAACTGTTCAAGCTTTCAGCTAATTGTTCAGCATCGCTGTAGTTATTATAAATATGCGGTGAAACTCTCAGGAATCCTTCACGGACCGCGATATAAATTTTCTTATCTTCCAGCATTTTCTGAACATCTTTGTTCTTAGTGCTATCTACATGAGAAAATATTAAAATGTTCGAGCGGTGTTCAGCGGAAAGGTCACTTTCAACTTTATATTTTGTTTTATCAAGCAGGCTGATAAGCTTATCCTGGATATCAATAATATGTTCGAAAATATTCTTTACGCCAAGCTCCATAAAATACTTCAATACTTCATCTGTGCCGATCATTGCAAGTGTGTTGAGGGTTGAATTCTCATACGCTTCGCCTGAGGTTTTGAAATCAAGCTTGTAATCCAGAAAATTATCGAAGTTGTAGTTTACATTCGTAGTGCCGGCATAAGTCGGATTTATCAGCTCACGATATTTTTTGGAGATATAGGTGAAACCAAGTCCGGCGGGTGACATAAGCCACTTTTGGTTACCTGTGCTCAAAAAATCAATTCCCATTTCCTGTACGTCAACCGGGCAGACTCCTGTTGCCTGAATTGCATCAACAACAAGGTAAATATTGCGTTTTTTACAGAATTCAGCAATATTCCGCATCGAGTGCCTGTAACCAAGAAACTGTACCAAACTTATGGTAAAAACACGCACATTGAAATCCATAAGCGTACGCTTGATAAGCGCTTCATTGGCGTAACCCTTATCGCTTGGTATCAGCATTACGGTTGCCTTGCCAAGTTTTTCCTGGTTAAGCCACGGGTAAACTACAGCGGGGAATTCCGAATCAAGCATAGCAACATTGTTATCTTTGGGGTCAAGCTGAATGCCGTTTGCAAAAATATTTATTCCGTGAGTAGTGTTAGATGTAATAATAATATCCTCAGCTTCACAGTTCAGAAGTTTACCGCAGGTGCTTCTGAACTCACGTGATTGGTTTATATTCACCAGGCTGAGATTCAGGTAATCGGTTGTAAATGTATTAATGAATTCATTGAGTTTCTTAACCGATCTTTGCGGGTAGGGAGTATAATGCGCAGCATCAAAGTAAATGAACTTCTCCATAAAAGGGAACTGCGCGCGTATTTCATTGTGATTATCCAGCATTTATTTCACTCCCGCCAGTGCATTAGTAATATCTTCCAGAAGGTCATCATAATCTTCAACACCAACTGAAAGTCTTACAAGTCCATCGGTCAAACCGAATTTTTCGCGTTCTTCTTTCGGCACCGCGCCATGAGTCATGCTAACGGGATGACATACCAGACTCTCTACTCCGCCAAGTGACTCTGCACGTGAGAAAATTTTCAGTCCGTTGAAGAATTTTATTGCATTATCAAGCGAACCGAGATCTATTGAAATCATTCCGCCAAAGCCGCGCATTTGTTTTTTAGCAAGCTCATGCTGGGGATGCGATGGCAGGCCGGGGTAGAATACGTGCTTAATTTTGTCTTTATACTTTTCGTGAAGAACAGCAGCCAGCTTCACAGCATTTTCGTTGTGTCTTTCCATCCTTAACGCCAGTGTTTTGGTAGCGCGAAGGACTAAGTAACAATCAAATGGTGATGGTACCGCGCCAACTGAATTCTGTATAAACTTCAACTGTTCTGCAATTTCTTCGCTCGATGTCGCGGCAAAGCCGCCTATTGCGTCGCTGTGCCCGTTGATGTATTTTGTTGTGCTGTGTACTACTATATCAATTCCTAAATCAAGCGGATTCTGGAAATACGGACTCATGAATGTATTATCGCAAACAGAAATCAGCTTATTAGCTTTTGCGAACTTTGATATCATTTCAAGATCAGTAAGCGTGAGCATTGGATTTGTGGGGGTTTCCACAAATATCATTTTTGTATTGGGCTTTAAGGCAGCTTTAATTTCAGATTCTTTTGATGTATCGATCCATGAAAAATCGAGTCCCATTTTACGGAAGATGCGTTCAAATATCCTGTAAGTTCCGCCGTAAACGTTCTGTGATACAATTACATGATCGCCTTTTTGCAAAAGGGTTCCGATTGCATGAGTTGCTCCCATTCCGCTTGAAAATGCAAAACCATGCTTGGCGTTTTCGAGTGCGGCAATATTTGTTTCAAGCGCTACGCGCGTTGGGTTAATTGTCCTGCCATAATCAAATCCTTTAGATACCCCGAATGCTTCATCGGCATAAGTTGATGTAGCGTAAATCGGTATGTTTACCGCTCCCGTTGTCGGGTCAGGGTTGTTGCCTGCATGAATAGCTTTAGTCGAAAATTTCATTTTAATATATTATTTGTAGAAGGCAGGCTTGCCTGCCTTTGTTTAGATTCCAGTTTACTGTTTCTTTGCGTTCTTTGCGTCCTTGCGGGATACTCGTTGTATATCACACAAAATCAAGCACATCATATCTGGTCAATATACCTATCAGTCTGCCATACTGACTTACAAGTATTGCCGGTGATTCTTTTAAGTACTGAATGCCATGCCTGATATCTTCTGATTCATCAATAACCGGATACGGTTTACCCATAACTTCAGATACTTTTTTATCAATTGTTGCGGGGTCGTCAATTATCATGCTCATCAGGTCAGCTTCTGTAAGCGCGCCAACAGAGCGGTTTTCATCAAGCACAGGGATCTGTGATACATTGTACTGTTCAAGCCTTGCCAATGCTTCGCCTATGGTTTCTGTTGGCGCAGCTGATATCATATTGGGCAAACCGCCGGAGAGCTTGGTTTGGAATACAACGCCAATGGTTGTTTTATCCTTTTCAAGCAGGCGTTTTTCGCGCATCCATTCATCAGAATGATGTTTGCTTAAATAACGCTCACCGGTATCGCAAACAACAAATACTACTACACCTTTCTCATCAAGATCTTTTGCAACCCTTAATGCTGCCGCAAGATTTGTTCCGGTGCTGCCGCCACTGAAAATACCTTCTTCCCTGCCTAAACGGCGAGAGAGATGGAATGAATCTTTATCGGTGATATTAATAATTTCATCAATATATTTAAAATGTACATTCTCAGGCAGCATATCCTGACCTATTCCTTCAACAAGGTAAGGAGTGCCTTCTGTCATTATACCGGATTCTTTGTAGGTTTTGAATATCGAGCCATATGGATCAGCGGCAATAATTTTTATATTCGGATTTTTTTCTTTTAAGAATCTGCCAGTACCGCTGACTGTACCGCCGGTACCAAGGCTGCCCACAAAGTGAGTAATCCTGCCCTGTGTCTGTTCCCAAAGCTCAGGCCCTGTGGAATGATAATGCGCATCGGGATTTGAGGGATTATTGTACTGGTACATAAAAAGTGAATTCGGAGTATCTGTGTTTATCCTCTTGGCAACACTTACATAGTGTTCAGGAGTATCATGTTTTGCGGTCATAGGGCAAATTACCACATCAGCACCAAGTGCCTGCAGGTAACGGCGTTTTTCCACTGAAACTTTTTCTGTCATTGTAAAAATGCATTTGTAGCCTTTTATGGCTGAAGTCAATGCCAACCCGATACCGGTGTTTCCGCTTGTGGCTTCAATAATTGTTCCGCCTGGCTTTAACAGTCCCCTTTTTTCAGCATCCTCAATCATTGCAAGGCCAATCCTATCTTTAACACTTCCACCCGGATTCATGGATTCCATTTTTGCGAAAACCGATGCTTTTATATCTTTAGTTAAATGGTTGAGCTTTACTAAAGGGGTTTTACCGAAGAGTTCTAAAATACTGTTTACTACTTTCATTTTACTTTGCCGCTTTCATATGTAAATTTTGCAATATCTATTTTTTCGTGGCTGCTTCCTTTTGATATACATCAGGAAACCATAATTCCATGCACCTATCAGGAGCGTGGAATTTTATAAATCCAAATTTTGAGTACAATTCTTGCGCATCGCGCGTCAAAAGCATCCACCTGCGGAATCCCTGAAGTTCGGGGTGCTTAAGCAAAAATGCCATCAGGTTTTTTGAGAGACCTTTGCCGCGGTGCGGCTCCAGTACAAACACATCTCCTAAATATCCAAATGTAGCCTTATCAGTAACAACTCTTGCAAATCCAATCTGTTCACTGCCTTTGTATATCCCGAAACATTCAGAGTTCTCAATTGAGCGCCTTAAAATATCCGGTGAAATTCCCTGTGCCCAGTATGAATCATTTGAGAGATAACTATGAATTACGTCAAATTGTAATTTATCTTTATCGGTAGAATATAAATATCCGTCTATATTTTCTTCAAACAGCATTCAACTTTTTAAATTGGGGACTAAAGTCCCTGATTTTGTATTTAATTCAGCCACGCTCTAAAGAGCGTGGCTATTCAGGTATAAGATCACAGCGGTCTCATTAACGGGAAGAACAACACATCTCTGATAGTTGCTGAATTTGTGAGAAGCATAACAAGCCTGTCTACACCAAGTCCAACCCCTGTTGTTGGCGGCATACCTACTTCAATTGCGCGCAAAAAATCTTCATCAAGCGGGTGAGTTTCCTCTTCGCCGCCCCTGCCGCGCTCAACCTGTTCTTCAAGCAGGCTGCGTTGCAATATTGGGTCATTAAGCTCTGTGTATGAATTGCCAAGCTCCCATTTATTTATATACGGCTCAAACCTTTCAACAAATATAACAGCCTCAGGATCCTTTTTCATTTCCTCAAGCTGCTGCATTGAGTACTCGCGCAGCGGCTTGCAAAGCGGTGTGGTATCTATAGGGTGATCCAAAACAAATGTCGGCTGTTCCAGGCTATCTTCACAGGTAGCTTCAAACAGTGCTGCTATTACGAGTCCTTTACTGTGCGTGATCTTCGGGTCAAGATCAATTTCTTTATCTTTCATATACTGAATGATATCAGCTTTTTTCATGTTCAGCACATCAATGCCTTTCTTTTCTGCAATTGCATCAACCATTTTCAGGCGTTTCCATGGACTTTTGTAATCAATTTTAGTTCCCTGGTAATCTAACTTAGTAGTACTATTAACAGC